>CAZGQH010000090.1:0-6638 GCA_964527575.1 uncultured Lachnospiraceae bacterium | reverse complement strand
AGTTTGAAGACCACCCCTACCCCGGCCAGCTCTTTGAAGGGATAGGCGCTGTCCGGCCGGCGGGGATTGACCACCGCCACCGCATCGGGAAGCTGAGACTGACATTCGTGGTGGTCGGTTACCACCGTGTCGATAGCGAGACCCTTGGCATACTCCACCTCGTCAAAGGCGGTGACACCGGTGTCCACCGTGACCATCAGCGTCACACCATCGGCAGCAAAACGGTCAATGGCGGCATTGTTGATGCCGTAGCCCTCCCCGCTGCGGTCGGGTATGTAATACTCTGCCGATAGGCCGCGCTTCTTCAGATAAAGAGAGAGGACACTCACCGAGGTGACCCCGTCCACATCGTAGTCCCCGTAGATCATCACCTTTTCCCGGTCCCGGATGGCAGATTCGATGCGCTCTACCGCCTTTTCCATATCGGGAATGGCAAAAGGATCGTGGAAGGATGCCTCCGACTGGGTGAGAAAGCTCTTTGCCTCCTCCGGCGTGGCGATCCCCCGGTTGAGGAGAAGCAGCGCCGTAATCGGCGGAATTCCGGCCGCTTCCGCGAGTGCCGACACCGCCGGATCCGCAAGACCCATTCGATTGATCAGATTCCACTTGTTTCTTTCCATTCTTATATCCTTTTATTCTTTGTCTTTCCGCGAGATACTGATCTCGAGAGATTCTTTTGGATCGGCCTGAGAGAAATCAAGCCGATGAAAATGCCGGCAGGAGCGTCAGTCTGAACCGTCGTTGCTCCCGTCGGCCAAGGCGCCGGCCGTTTTATCCTCCGCCCGCCCGACAATCGCCGTCATGGTGACCGAAAGCTTTGCCTTCATGCGCCGCACGACAATCCCGATCACGAGATAGGTCAGCGCCAGCGCACCAAAGGCGGCAAAATAACGAAAAGTCGTCTGCGTCAGCCAGAGGCCAGCCAGGGCATAGGCGCCGAAGGCGACAAACAGCGGCAGGAGAAAGACCAGCGCCGCCACGCCGATCACGGCGCCGCTTCCGGTCTCCACCTCCACGCGGTCGCCCACCGAAGCGTGACAGCTGTTCTTCACCGTCACCTCTAAAATCTGGGTACAGGAAGAACATCCACCCTCCCGGTGGCAGCCCTCACAGATTGACTGCCGCTTGACGGCAAGAAGCGCCTCGTCCCCCGAGACCGCCCGCACAATCGCCTGCTGCTTCATACTATCCCCCTCTCCGGATCGAGTTACCGAATACCTTCGAAAAAATTCAGCCTTTATAACGATTCGCATCCGCCCGTTTTTCCGGGACGGTAACGGCTTATAACAGCGGCTGCCGTGCGAAGACCGTCCACCGCCGCCGAGGTGATCCCGCCCGCATACCCCGCTCCCTCGCCGCAGGGATAGAGTCCGGGCAGCGCCGAAGCCTCGAAGCTCTCACTCCGGAGGATACGGAGCGGAGCCGAAGTGCGGGTCTCAAGCCCGGTGAGAAGCGCGTCGGCATCGTCAAAGCCCTTGATCTTCTTTCCGAACTCGCGAATCCCGATGCGGAGCAAGGATGTAACATAAGGGGGAAGAATGGCCGCAAGATCAAAGGGCCGGCAGGCTCCCCCCATATAAGTGGGCTGTACGGACCGCGGCTCGCTTCCCCATTTTCCTGCGAGGAAATCTCCCACGGTGGAAACAGGCGCGGTGTAATCCCCTCCGCCGGCGGCAAACGCCGCCCGCTCCAGCCCCCGCTGGAAGGCAATCGCCCCCATGGGATCCCGGCCGTAATCCTCGGGCAGAACCGAAACCGCCAGTGCGGCGTTGGAGTTCTTCCCCGCCCGGGCGCTGTCGCTCATGCCGTTGGTGACCACACCGCCCTCTTCCGAGGCAGCAGCCACCACCTCGCCGCCCGGACACATGCAGAAGGAATAGACCCCGCGTTCGCCGGTGACTTTCGACAGGTTGTACTCGGCGTGAGGCAGAAGCTCCGCCGCCTCGCCGTAGAGCGCCCGGTCGATCCGCTCAGCCAGATGCTCAATGCGAAGACCAATCGAAAAGGCCTTGGACTGAAGGGAGAAATTCTCCCGATATAAATATTCATAGGTATCCCGGGCCGAATGACCGACAGCGAGGAGAAGCGCTCCGGCAAGGATTTCGCCTCCGGCGGTCTTCACGGCAATTCCCTTTCCGTGGGGACGAAAGCCCTCCACGCGGGTATTGTAGTGAACGGTTCCGCCCAATGCCTCGATCCGGGCGGCGAGATTGTCCACCACCTTTTTCAGAAGATCGGTGCCGATATGGGGGCGGGCATTCACCAAGATATCCTTGGGAGCGCCGAATTCCACCAGACGCTCGAGCACATAGCTGCAAAGAGGGTCGTTTTTCCGGGTAACCAGCTTGCCATCCGAGAAGGTGCCCGCCCCGCCGGCGCCGAACTGAATGTTGCAGCCCGGGTCAAGGATCCTGTCCCGATAAAAACGGGACACCGCCCGCTCCCGCTCGGCAATCGAGCCCCCACGCTCCAGCACTACCGGGCGATAGCCCCGCTCCGCCAGTGCCAGCGCGGCAAACATACCGCAGGGGCCGAAGCCCACCACCACCGGAGGAGCCGCCAACAGTTCACTTCCCATCGGCGGCGCGTACTCCGCGGGCTTCCGCAGAACCGCATCCAGACGGAGAAGCAGATCCTCGGTCGGCCCTTGACCGGGTAACTCCACCTCCGCCGTCACCGAACAGAGATAGACAATCGCACTCCGCCGCCGGGCATCCACCGAGCGTTTGGAAAGCGACAGGCTGACCGGGCGGATCCCCGCCCGGGCTAACCGCCGTCCTGCTTCGGCCAAGGCCTCTGCCTCATAGTTTTTGAGCGGAACCCGGATATTCTGCAGGATAAGAAAATCAGTTTTCAATGGCCTTTACCGTCGCCGTATAGGGCGCGTCCTTGGCAAATATTTCATAGACCTTACCCTCAAATTCCGGCGAAAAGATCACCGTCACCGGGGCTACCGTCTGGACTCCCACACGGATATCGGTGAGATTGACCACCAGATTGATGCCGGACGCTCCGTTCTGAATCTGCTGCTCCAGCAGTAAGAAGTAGGTCTCGTCCCCCGTCGTGCGGAGAGTCAGGGTGATACTGTCATCCACCAGCTCGGCCTCGCCGCCGATGATGGTCACATAGCTCTTGGGAATGGTGAGACGGTAGGTCTCGCCCACCTCAATCCGCGCCTCAGCCCGGACAATGCCGTCTTCGAAGACTTCGCCTTCGGTTGTGGCAATCTCCGTAATTCCTTCCGGAAGTCCGGTGCTCTCGAGGGTAAGGTGCGCCAGATTTGCCTTCACATCGGTGATATTTTTTGCGGAAAAGCTCGGAAGCTCAAAGGCGTCAAGAGCATCCACTGCCGAGGGAGAGCCCTTCACGACCACCGTCGGGGGAGAAAGCGTAATCTGACCGGAGGTGAGGAAGCCGTCGCTGTCTTTCACCGCCAAGGGCACTGTTTTCTCCTTGATCAGCGCGATGGCCACACTGACCGTGCTCCGATAAATACCTCCCGAAAGGCTTCCTTCTTCGATGGTGCCTCCCTGATAGGCCTTGGCACTCAGCGAAGAATCGTTTATCACAGTTCCCTCTTTATCGATCAGCTCAATCACCGCCGAAACATCGCTGTTGGTGGAGAGGGTAACGGTAGTATTGGAGCGGATCCGAATATCGGCCACCCGGGAGAGCACCATGGAAGGTCCGTCTACCACCACATAGTCGATATCCACCGCCGACCGTTCCCGATCGATGCGGCAGAACTCCGCCACGCTCCAGCTGTCGATGTGAAGCTTCGCGGCATCGACCGAAAATACCGCACTTTCCCGACGGTCGACCGTGATCTGCACCGTCTCCGCGGGCATGGCCAACGCCACCCCCGAGGGCATATTGAACTTGACCGTGCGGGAATAGACGCCGGGCTCCCGCACCTCCGACAGGTCCACATAAGCCGAAAGATTGTCACTATTCACCTTGGAAAGGGCATTGCGCGTACCGGTCAGGGTGACATTGATGCGGTCAAAATCCATAGAATGCACCGCCAGCCCGTTGGCCAGAATACTCTCCGTACCCTGCAGATCGATGGGGACAAGATCAAAGGTCTCGTTCACCGCCACATCGGTGGTGCTGATAACATAGAGCCAGATAAAGAAGGCTAAGATCAGGGTCACTACTTTGGCGATGTTGTCAAGCACTTTGCTCTTCTTTACGGTATAGTCGCCGCCCGTCTCTTCCACATGGCGCTTGTATTCCTCATCCTTGCTCCGCTTCACACCGATCCCTCCCCTCTGTCTCTATCGGCCGGCGCAGTCGGTTCCGCCGGCTTTGCCGATTCCGTCGTATCCTTGTGCTCACCCTTTTCTTTCTTGATGAGAAAACGCCTCCGCAGGGCCCCATTTTTTTCGTTCCCGGTCACAAGGAGCTCGGTCAGCTCCTTGTGCAGCCCCGAATAGTCGTAGTTCCGCTTTAAACGGCCGTTCAGCGCAATCGAAATCACGCCGGTCTCCTCACTGACGACAACCACGGCGGCATCGGAATTTTCACTCATGCCGATCGCCGCACGGTGCCGGGTGCCGATATCCTTGACAATGTCGGAATTGGTGGAGAGGGGCAGAAAGCAGCCGGCTGCCTGAAGCTTTGTCCCCCGGATAATCACCGCCCCATCGTGAAGAGGTGCTTTGTTGAAAAAGATATTCTTCAGGAGGTAGGAGTTCACATCGGCGTTGATCTCGGTGCCGCTGCGGATGATCTCCCCCAGCTTGGTGGAGCGCTCAATGACAATCAGTGCGCCGGTCTTATCCAGCGACATATCGCAGACCGCCTCGCAGATATTGTCGATCACACCGCTGTAAAGCTCGGCATCCTTGGTATCGGTCAGGTTTTTAATGCTGCGGAAAGGCTCGCCTCCCACTTTTTCGAGGGCGGAGCGCAGCTCGGGCTGGAAGACCACGATCAGGGCAATCAGACCCACCTGCAGAACATTCTGCAGAATAAACTTCATGGCGATCAGATCGTAAAAATCGCTCACCAGCTGCAAAGCCAGAAGAATTACCACGCCGACGGCCAGCTTACCCGCACGGCGCTCTCGAATAAACTTATAAGCCAGATAGAGAATAATCCAAACAAGACCGATATCCAGAAGATCCAAGATATCCATCTCGGTTATAAACTTGAAAATATCCTTCAGAGCATCCATACGACATGCCTCTCATCGTTTCTATCGATTTCTGTTTTCCGATTGAAGTTGATGCAACGATTATACGGGAAGAAGAAGCGCTTCCTCATCATAGAGTGCCTCGATAAATCCGGCAATCACGCGTACCTGCGACAAAATCGCGTCCCGCAGCTCCTCCTGCCGGAGTTTTCCCAGTGAGAAAAAGTCAAGAGCCGTCTCCCAACCCCGGATTGCCACATAGAGGGTATTGCCCGAAAAGCGAAAGAAAAGGTCGCCCGGAAGACTGCGGTTGACCGACAGCACCGCCTCCCGCAGGGAGGGAGTCAGAAGCGTGCACACCCTTTCCGGATCTTTTCCCGTCACCCGGAAGAAACGGCCGAACTCCTCGTCCGAGAGCCATACCGGATTCCCGGCCGGATCCCCCAGATGCTGTACACGGGGGAAGCTCTTCTCACGGATCTGAAACTCCGAAGCAAAACGACGCTCCAGGGTAATCACCAAAAGACGACCGTCAAAACGAAAAGCGGCCGAACGCTTTCCCGGAGTGCAAACCTCTCCCGTCACCTCGGCCTGCGTCAACACGAGATTGCCGTGACGCCCGGAAAGATATCCCTTGGAACCATATGTATCCCCCGCCGAAACCAGACCGGAGGCCTCCGCCAACTCCCGGGGGAGACCCTCCTTGGGGGAATACACAAGTTCATCCAGATAATCCGACCAGACCCTTTTTAAAAGCGCGCTTTCAAAAAAGACCTTCGATCGGTGAATCAATAGGGCGATCCCGCCGATCAGAACGAGAAGTGACAGCATAAAGAGCGCCCCGAAGAGAAGAAGGGAATCCTGAAGCCTCCCCGACGCCAGAATCAAAACCGCAAGACCGGCTATAAAGACGCCCAGCGTCAGAAAAGAGAGAACGGCCACAAAGCGCCGAAGGCGCTTCCAACCCTCAAATTCTTTCATCCCATCGCCTCCTTCTGCTGCAAATACGCGTTTTGAGAACAAAACGCCCATTATCCATTTTACATCACTGTTTAACCATAATTATATAACAATTTCACCCGCCTGTCAACCAAAACCGGCCCCGGATAAAAAAGTTTTTTCCGATGGAAGCGAAAATTTATAAAGGGCAGCAGAGAACCGTCAGGGAACGACAGTCTCTTTCTCCTCTTTCACCATCTCCTTCAGCGCGGCGATAGCCGCCGACAGCCCGCCCACCTCGTCGATGATACCCTCCTCCACGGCCTGCCGGCCGTCGATGATGCTGCCGATGTCGGTGGCAATCTGATCGGGCACCATCATCAGTTCGGTCAGCCTCTCCGCCGAAATGCGGGAATGGTCGGCCACAAAACGCACGATCCGCTCCTGCACCCGTTCGAGATAGAAATACGTCTGAGGCGCACCGATCACCGTGCCGCTGATCCGCACCGGGTGTACCGTCATGGTGGCGCTGGGCACAATAAAGGAACGGCGGGCGCTGACG
>CAZGQH010000089.1:0-6694 GCA_964527575.1 uncultured Lachnospiraceae bacterium | reverse complement strand
GGCTTTTCCCGCTCGTGACAGGCCTCCAGAAGCCGCTCAGCCTCCTGGACGATGTCGCACTCATCCGATTCCTCTTCGGTATCCTTCAGGATAAAATAGGCCTCCTCAAAGATCTCGCTCCCCGTGCTTTTGATCAGGATGACCTTTTTCTGACAGCCTTTGATCATGCTATTCCTCCTCATGAAAAGAAGCCCTTAATTTTTTTGATGGCCGATGAGACCGTCTCCGCTACCTTAAAGCGCACCACATATTCGGGGCTCTCCTCATCGGTGAGCAGGCGCACCTGATTCGGAGTAAAGCCCGCTTCGGAAAGCTCTTCCTCGGCCTCGGCGGCGGAGGTGCAGAGGGGCGGATAGACCATGCACCACCAGTTCTGACCCTCCCCGCTGCCGATAATCACGCGAAGCGACAGGTATTCCCCGGCAGGCAGGCGCATGCTCTCGTACTCACGGGTGGGATAGTATTCCTGGCAGAGGGTGACCCGCACATCGTGGTCGTAACCCTCGATGGCAATCGTCTCCCGGGCAAGAGTCGCAATCCGGTCGAGATTTTCGATAAGAAAGGCCTCCGCGCTCTCCTTTGAGCGCTGGGCACTGAAATCCTCTCCCAGACCGGCAAGGATCGCGTCCCGTACCTTCAGCTTTAGCGCCTGCTCTTCCTCGCTGTCCGAATCGGCCAGCACATGCAGGCGAATCACGCCCTCGTAGACGGCGGAAACATCGTGCAGCGGCAAAAGGAGGGTCAAAAGAAACATGGGAAAGAGAAGAAGGGAAAATACAACCAAAAACTTTTTCATAAAAACTACCCCGTCAAGAATGTCGATATCTCTATTCTTGACGGGGCAGTTTATCCTTATTCAACAACGGGAGAAGAGTTTTCCCTTCATTCGGATTTCGCTGCACGGGAGGCGGCGATCCGCTCTCTGTCGAGATAGTTCTGCAAAATGATCTCGGCCGACAGGGTATCCACCACATTCTTGCGCTTCTTACCCCGGGTGTCGGTCTCGTTGAGGATCTTATGCGCCAGCATAGTGGTGCAGCGCTCGTCGTAGAGCACCACCTCCCGGCCGGAAGCCTTTCGCACGAGGTCGGCAAGGCGGGCGGCGTTTTCGCTCTTCTCTCCCCGGCTGCCGTTCATATTGACGGGATTGCCGATGACGATTGCTGCTACATCGTAGTCTTTGGCATAGGAAGCAATCTTCTCCACCACCTCGTCCAGCCGCCAGGAATGGATCGTGCCCACGCCCCCTGCCATAAAACCGGTGGGATCGCTGACCGCGATGCCGGTGCGGGCTTCGCCGTAGTCCACCCCGAGAATGCGTCTTTTTTCCATGGCTTACTCCTCCCGTCCCGCAATAAACGCGGTGTTCTGCAGCGCCACCGCGTCCCGCAGCTTTTCGTCCAGCCAGGCGAGGACATCCGCCTTGACGGCATCCTCCGAAAGGCCGCCCAGAAGCTCATGCTTTTCCCCGGGATAAATTTTGCAGGTCACATCGCTGATGTCGGTATTGTCCAAGAGATCGGCCACCAGGCTCTCGATTCCCTCACCGCACCCGCCGAGAGGGTCCCTCTCCCCCGAAAGAAAGAGAAGAGGCAGACCGCCGGGCAGCGATTTCATCCATTCCTCCCCCGACACATAGCGCATCAGCCGGTACATGTCGTAAAAGGCGTCGGCACACATGGGGCGGCCGTAGAAGGGATCCTCGCCCTTTTTCGGCAGCGCGGCGGGATTGGTGGTCACCCAGCTGCCCGGCTCCGGGAAAGCGGCGGCAAAATCCCCCAGCATCATCTCCTCAACCTTTTTGCTCGGCTGCCGGCCGCTCTTCTTTACGGCTTTCTTCAGACGGTATTCAAAGAGGAAGGGGGGACGCATCCGCTCGCAACTGCCGCTGAAGATCGCGCCGGAAAGCGCCTCGGGCTCGGCAGCGATATAGGCGCGGGCCACAAAGCTGCCGAGACTGTGGGCAAAGACAAAGAAGGGCAGATGGCGGTAGCGCTGTCTTAACAGCGACACCAGACTGCCGAAATCCTTGACCAGGGTCACATCCCCGTCCCTTTCGGCAAAGCTGCCGTATATTCCCTTCTCTCCCACGCTTTTGCCGTGGCCGGCCTGATCGTAGGTCACCGCCACATAGCCCGCCTCGCAGAGGCGGCGGGCGAAGGACTCATAGCGTCCGGAATGGCTGCCCATACCGTGGATCAGAAAGACCACGGCAGAGGGCGTTCCCTCGGGGGTAAAGATCCGGTAAAAGATCGAATCGGTTTTGTTGTGGGATTCAAAGAATCCTTCGGTCACTCGGATTTCCATATAACTCCTCATTCCTCCCCAAAGGGCAGTCCGTGGGACTTGATGTAGGCGGCAGCTGCTTTTCGCCCGGGAATACGGCTTCCCTCGGCGCTTTTCGCCAGCCGGTTTGCCACGGCGGCAAAGCCGCAGGCCTTTTCCATATCGCCGCTTCTCAGAAATTCCGCTGCCAGCACTGCCGATTCGATCTCCGGGCTGTTCCCCGTTCCCCTCGGCTCGGCGGCGTCGGAGACGATGACAATCCGATAGGCACGGCCGTCATAGAGAAAGATGCCCCGATCGCGCATGTGTAAAAGATAATAATCCGCCCGCAGCCTCTGACCGACCGACAGACAGCCCTTCAGCGCGCTACCCGCGTCCCGGATCGGCAGGCCGCAGTAGGTCTCGACCACCTGATCCTGCAGATAAAGCGCCCGCACCCGCAGCCCGTTTTCGTAAAGTGATGCAAAGAGCGCGGGGGAGGAAGCGTCCAAAAAGGAGGGAATTCCTTTATTTTCAGCCGCCGCCACGGCGTATTCCGCCAGACAAGGCTCGGTCTCGGGGGAGAGATAGACAAGATCGGGAAGGGTGTTCAGCGCCCGGTCGATATCCGCGGGAGCAAGAAGCGCCGCCGCGCCCCGGAAGATCACTTTGCGGCAGCCGCGGCAGGCCCCGTCAAACAGCGACAAGGAGAGACCGGTAGCAGTGCCCTCTTCGGTAAAGAGCGATTCCACCCCGACGCCGCATTCCGAAAAGAAACGACGCAGCCTCTCACCGTTGCCGTCCTTCCCCACCCGGGAGCAGAGGGCGGCCTCGACGCCGAAATACGAGATCGCAAGGGCGGCGTTTCCCCCGGGACCGCCCGGCAGAAAGCGGCCGTTTTTGCCCTCGGCCACGCCTCCCGGCCCGGGAAGATTGGCGGTTTCCATCTCCATCTCAATGGCCGCGTCTCCGATAATCAGGATCTTCCCTTCCATACGCTCTCCTCCTCTTCCCTATATCTCTTCCTTCTTTCCTCTATTATATCCTCCGCCGCTGTTTTTGTCAAGTCCGCCCGAAAAAGGGCGTCCCGACTGCCTCCTTGTCCCGGTCAACCGAAAAAAAGCCGCCTCCTATGCCCAACAACAAAACCGGAGCCGGCAGAGGTTCGTAAGAAGAACCTCTGCCGGCTCTGACTCTTCGGAATCGGCCTCAGGAGAGGAAGAGCGAGAGAAGCTCGCGCTTTCCCACAGCGCCCACCTTCTTCTCCTGCACCCGTCCTCCCGCAAGCTTCACCAGTGTGGGAACGCTGCGGATTCCATAGCGCGCCGCCAGCGCCCGCTCCTCGGTGACATCCACCTTATAGAGCGGAACGGTGGGGTTTTCCGCCGCCACCTGCTCCAGCGTCACGGCCAGCACCTTGCAGTGGGGACAGTCGGGAGAATAAAACTCCACGATGGCCCGGTCGCCCTCCGCGCGGTGAAATTCCGACTCGGTAATCTTTTCAATCGGCATAGTAAACACTCGGCTTTCTGTAGATTCGGATCTCTCCGAATCCCAGTATGCCCGAAAAAAGATCGCCTTACACCGAAAAGAGCTCTCCTGCCCGCCCGGATCACTTCTCCCGCAGACGGCGAAAGAAATCGGCCATCAAGGCCTCGGCTTCATCGGCCAAAAGACCGCCGGTCACCTCCGGGCGGTGGTTCAGACCCAGCGAATTTGCGTCAAAAAGGCTGCCGAAGGCGCCGAAGCGGCGGTCGGCGGCGCCATAAACCACACGCTTGATCCGGGCATTCACAATCGCCCCGGCGCACATGATGCAGGGCTCCACCGTCACATAGAGCGTCCCCTTGTGAAGCCGCCATCCCCCAAGGGATTTGCAGGCCGCATCGATGGCCATGACCTCCGCGTGATAGAGAGCGTTTTTCCCCGTCTCCCGCAGGTTATAGCCCTCGCCCGCGATCCTGTCCTCCCAGACAAGAACTGCCCCGATCGGCACCTCGCCGGCCTCGCCGGCCACTTTCGCCAGCTCCAGCGCCCGGCGCATATAGAATTCATCGCTCATGGAAAGCCTCCTTGCTGACAAGTGATTCGCAAAAAACACTTGTATTCCGAAACCCGATATGCTAAAATAAAGAAAACGGAGGTGACAAAATGCCACGCAATACGACAAGAAGAAAACGCCGGGTACAGGAAGCGGCGGTAGCACTGCTGATTCTGCTTCTTTTGGCCGCACTCTTCTATCTGTACGACAATTATATCAAAAAAGACGAGCCGATAACGATTCCCGAGGGATCAGCGGCGATCTATTACATCGACGTAGGTCAGGGAGATGCCGCTCTGATCGTTTCGCCGGGAGGCGAGACCATGCTGATCGACGCCGGGGAACACGGCGATGCGGCAGAATTTCTCAAAGAGAACAAGATCGAAAAACTCGACTATCTGGTCTTCACCCACTTCGATTCCGACCACATCGGCGGCGGAGAAGAGGTGCTGGAGGCGACCGAGGTGAAAAAGGTCATCACCCCCGACTGCACCCCGTCCACCAAGACCGGCCTTTCCCTGATCGAAGCCATCGGCGAGGAGGGGGCCGAGCATCTGAAGCCCGAACAGGGGATGAAAATCGCCCTCGGCGATATCTCCTTCGAGATCCTCTCGGACGAGCGGATCTTCGATGGCGGCAAGAACGACGACAGCGTGGTCATGATGATGACCTTCGGCAAGAACAAGTTTCTCTTCACGGGAGACGCCGAAAAGAAGCGGGAGACCCAGGTGGTCGAAGACTACGGCCGGACGCTTGACGCCGATGTGATGAAGGCCGGCCACCACGGGGCGAAAAACGCCAACAACGAAAATCTGCTCGAGCTGGTCACCCCCGAAATCGTGGTGATCTCCTGCGGAACCGGCAACAAATACGGCCACCCCACCGCCGAGGCGCTGGCCCGCTTTGCCAAGTTTGATGCCACGATCCTCCGCACCGACACCATGGGAACAATCACGCTTTTCTCGGACGGCGAAGAGCTCTCCTATGAGACCGAAAAGAAGGAATCTGCGGCAGCCGGTTCTGCCAATGCTGCACTTCTCTTCTTCGAGCCGCCAAAATCCCTCTTTTCCCGGTCAGAAGAGGACCGTGAAGAGCCCCGTGTTGCGTAAGATTCCGTAGAGAAGAAAGAGAATCAGAAAAACGATATTTAAGAAAAAGGGCTTCGGCATAACCTCGTATTTTCCGGTACGGATGTAACCGATCGCCGCATAGCCCACCACATAGAGGAAGTAAAAAATAATCAGCGGCGACAGAAGATTGGCCTTCAGCATTCCGACAAAATCGAAGGTAAGAAGCGCGAAAAGTGCCCGGGTGATGCCGCAGCCCGGACAGTCGAGCGAGAGAAAGCGCTTGACCGGACAGAAAAAGCCGATACCGGTAAAATGCCAGAAAACAAGATAACCAACCCCGAAAAGAAGGGCGGCCGACAGGATAAGGATTACCCGCCGGATGCGCGCCCGAACCGTCTCGACCTTTTTCACTTCTCTCCTCCTTCGCAGCTCTTTTATCATGGCAGGCTTTGCAGAGAATTTATCCTGCCGCAAATCCCTTCCCCGCAAAAAAGAGGGGCGGTCTTTCGACCGCCCCTCTTTTTTCATACCCGATCGCACACTCAGGCGATGTTGTTGATCTCGTTCTGAACCAGAGCGACCTCCACGATGGGAAGCAGAATGGCGAGAACGATCCAAACCACCTTGTTGTCCGCAGCCGGAAGCATTCTCTGCGCCCGGATCGCGCCGAGGCAATCGTCAGCCTCCAACGCCAGCAGCACAAAGCCAACCGGAGAAACAATAATGGTAAGTAAAAGGATCAGCACGGGAGAGAACCGACTGGTGCCGGAAGCGGTCTGCAGATCTCTGGCAGTCACATAGACCCAATAGAACATGTAGATACCGCAGGTGATGATCGAGAAAATAATGACCTGTACAATGCCTCTTTTGGTTAAGCTCATGGGAACATCTCCTTTTGTTAAGTGATGTCCCCATTTTACCATATCAAAAGAGAATTTGCAAGGCTTTTCAAAAAAATGTGAAAATAATGTGAAGGAATTGCAATCATTGTGCGTACATTTGCAATCCCCAAAAGCGAATATCCGCGCATCCTCCACAGAAAGCTTGTCCATTCGGCAAAATTCTGCCGAAAATACACTCCGCCTCAGAGGGCCATCCTCATCGCGCCGCGGCTTATTCCGAACAGGCCGGCCCGGCGACAGCTCCCGCGGCTTCGTAGGCCGCCATCACCTCTTCGGAGGCCGGGTTGAGGATAGCGGCGTCAAGACCGATTGCCATGGCCTTGGTGAGGAAGCCGGCGTTCAGCTGCTCCCGATGCGGCATACCGTAGGAGATGTTGGAGATACCCAGCAGGGTGCGCCTGCCGGCCTCACGAAGC
>CAZGQH010000088.1:0-6717 GCA_964527575.1 uncultured Lachnospiraceae bacterium | reverse complement strand
CCAACCGGGGCAAGCCCACCAATTCGGAGTTCATCGCCATGGTGGCGGACAACCTTCGCCTTTCCAACAAATTTTCCTGATTTTTGCAATAAAATATGCCGGGCTTCCGGATGGCTTTCAGCCCATCCGGAAGCCCGGCGCTTTTGTTTTGGATTTTTCAGAGCAGGCTGCACTGGGAGAGATCGGCGGCAAGAAAGCTTTTCTGGTCGCCCTGTAGGATCCTATCGCTTTCGGTGAGGTGGCCGAGGAGCAGGGGAGAGTCGGGATCGTGACGGCGGTAATTTTCCAGCGCTTTCTCCGGGCTTTTGTTGGCATAGCAGTATTTGCAGCCGTTGGGGCAGGTATCGTAGGCGCCGATGTCCCGGCTTTCGATGCAATGACAGCCCTCCCGCAGCCCCTTGTGCCTGCGCTCTTTGAAGCGGCAGTGGTTGGCCCTTCCCAGAATCTCCAGGGTAGCGCAGCCCGAGGAGTGGATGCCATAGCGGCTGTAGTCGCCATTGGTTCCACAGGTCTGAAGGGGAATGCCCTCTTCTTTCGCGATTCTTCCCAGCCCCTCGGCCAGCTTCTCCTTGTCCTCTTCGGTCAGAAGAATCAGCTCGGGCATGTTGCTCTTCAGCTTTTGATAGAGCTCCACAAAGCTGAAAATGCAGCGGTCGATGTAGGGGGCAAGCTTTTTTGCCATATAGGCAAAGGTGGCAAGATGGGTCTCAACCGTGTAGCCTTCGGTGAGAAGAATCGGGTCATAGCGCCAGGCCACCCGCTCTTTGCCCACCGTCTTCGAGAGGGTGATCAGGGTTTCAATGCTTTCGTCAATCGAGGGTACACGGGGCTCGATGTCCTTGCCGTAGGCGGTGATGGTGTAATAAAAATAGGTGCGGTAGCGGTCGGTGATCTCGGAAAGCCGCGGCAGAATAGGGGCATAGTTTTTGGAACAGAAGAGAACGGCGTCGATTTTGTCGGGGGAAAGCTCGTAGCGGGTCACATTGTTCGGAAAAAGGGGATTGCGGGTGTAGACAAAGCCCTCCTCAAAGCGCTTCAGCAGCCATTTGCTGAAGTACTGCACCGTGTCGGTGCGGGCGCCGGTGTTCAGAATCATGGATATCCTTTCTCATGGGGTGGCGGCGTGTTCAAAGCCCGTTCTCGATAAAATGGACAGTCGATTCATCCCAGTATTTTTGGTAGACTCTTTCTTCGCATCGATCAAAATTCAGCTGATACAAGCGGAAGATGACCGGAAAATCCTTGGGCTGCCACTGTTCTTCATAGGAATAGCAGTATTTCATTCCGAGCTTCTGCATGACAGCGCCGCTGCGGGGGTTGTTCCGGTCGTGGGTGGCGGTGATGTAGGGAAGCCCGTCTCTTCTTACCTGTCCGATCAGAGCAAGGCCCGCCTCGGTGACGATACCCCGGTGCCAGAACTCCTTTTGCAGGCCGTAGCCGAGGTCGTGAGGCTCTTCGCTATCCACCCCGATGTAGCCGATGGGGCAGTTATCTTCCCTTCGGCAGATGGCGTAGGCGTAGCCACGGGGCTTTTCGTATGTCGCCGCATAGCGCTCCTCAAAAAAGCGGCACGCCTCTTCCCGGTCGGTCAGGGGAAACCAAGGAAGAAAGCGGTTGACCTCTCTGTCGGTGAGGAGCTCATATAAAGCATCGATATCCTGCTCGGTGAATTTCCGCAGGATCAGGCGCTCGGTCGTCAGGGTAGGGGTGTTCATGGTTATGACCATTTCTTTCTCGGATAGCACGGAAGTTTTGAAGCGGTATGGTCCTTATCGGAAGGGCAGTCACGCGGACTGCCCTTTCACAAAATTTCTGTTTGAATGTATTTTTATAGGACTTTTCTCTCCGGATGAGATTTTTCTCTCGGGATGTGATTTATCACTCCGAATCGTGCAAAGGGGGAATCAGGAATAGCGGCGGTGCGCCTTCCAGATATCGAGGATCATCTGATAGCGTTCGGGCGGCATACCCTTGAAGGGAATGTTGCTGGTGGCAAAGAGATAGCCGCCCCCTTCGCCGCCGTATTGCAGGCAGTATTCGGCGCTGGCGCGCACCTCCTCGTCGGTGCCGGTTTGGAGGGCGGCGCAGTGGACATTGCCGCAGAGCGCCACCCGGTGGCCGACCAGCCGCTTGACCTCCCGGATATCCACGCCGGCCATGGGGTCGATCGAGTGGAGGGCGTGAGGGTTCGCCTCGACCAGCGAGGAGAGAATCGGCATGATGTTGCCGTCGGTATGCTTAATCATATACATCCCGTCCTCCCGACCGGCCTTGCAGATGGCGGACAGAAAGGGGGTGATGAACTCGTCGAACATAGTCGGGGAGAGAAAGGGGCCGGAGTTGTAGCAGTAGTCGGAGCAGAGAAGCGCCACATCCAGTCCGGCCTCATGCTGGCGGCGGTTGGCTTCGATGGCGCGCTCGGCCATGGCGGAGGCCTCCGCCAGAACCGCCTCGGGCTCGTCGGCAATGCGGTAGACAAAGTCGTACATATCGCCGCCGGAGGGGATGGCGAAGGTGCCGTCCCCGTGGCCGCCGAAGAGGCGGGTATCGCCGAAATGCTCCCGCAGGCGCTTGCGGAAGGCGCGGTTCAGCGGAGAGGTCACATCCCACCATTCGGGGCAATAGATCGGGATAATGGCGTAATCGAGGCCGGGGCGGGCGTCCTTTTCGGGGTCGCCCGACAGAACATCGCCCCCGATGGCATAGGCGTTTTCGCTGCCGTACACCCGGGCATAGCGGTCGGCAAGCCGGATAGCCGCCTTTTCCAGCTCGGCGGCCGAGAGGGACTTGCGCGTCTCGCCGTGGAGCTGCGGGTCGTCCAGCGGATAGCCGAAAAATTCCTCTGACAGCTGGAATTCCAGCTCAAAGGTGGGGATTTCATCGGGTTTTCCGAGAGTGAGGGCCGTGCGGGCGCGCTCGGCCGGAGTCCAGATCCGATTCATAGGCAATCCTTTATTCTTGCGCACGGGGCGCTTTATTTTTTCTCTTCCAGCTGCTTTTCCCGGTAGTAGGACATGACTTTTTCGGCAAAAGCGCAGGAGAGGTTGAGCTCTTCGGCGAACTCCCAGACCTCCCGGCAGCCCTGCCGGATGGCTTCGTCGAAGCGTTTGGGCGGAACCAGCCGGCGGATCGCCCATTCCTCGGCCCGCCGTTCGCTGCGCCCCCGCTTTTCCTCGCCCTCGCCATAGAAGGCGTCGGTCTTGCAGTGCCCCAGCTCGTGTGCCAGATGCTCGGCTTCCTCGTAGCTGGTTTCAATGCGGGAGCGGTCGATGCCGATATAATATTTGCCCTCCACCCGCGCTGCCGCCGAAACGGTGGCGGGCAGGTCGAAGTTTTCTACCGAAATGCCGCTGTTGAGGGCCTGCTGATAGAGATTTTCCAGTCTGTTCACGCGCATCACCCGTCTTTCTTGTGCTTGACGAATTCGACGAACCGCTTGACCTCCTGCCACATTTCCTCGGTCACCTCGCCGTCTCCTCCGAAGAGGGCTACTTTGATTTCGTTTTCACTGATTCCGTTTTCGCTCGATACCGTGGTCCGGCTGCCCTCGAAGACCCCTCTGCCGAAGCAGAATTCGAGGAGCTGTTTTTCCTCCTTTGAGGAGGCAGCCTCATAGGCCGCTTTTTCCTCGGTGCTCCAATCCTTTTTCTCCCGGGTGATCCGGTAGGGCTTCCCGTAGACATATTCCACCGGCACACGGAAGTAGTCGGCGATCCGATCGGCCAGGGTGATATCGGGATTGTTTTTCCCGGTCTCCCAGTTGGACACGGCGGTCTGATCGACCGAAAAGAGCTCGGCAAAGCCCTTTTGAGAGAGTTTTTTCGATTTGCGCAGGATGTGAATGCGGTTGGGTACGGTCATAGCTATTGTCCGGCTTTCCTTTTATTGTATGTTTATTATAAGAGCAATTCTCCTATTTGTCAATAGGATCAGGAAAAAAAGTGAAAAAAATATGAGTAAAACTCTTGACAAATCCAAAAGCATATGGCATAATATGAGACACACTCATAATAAATCGGATGAAACTGTCAAATTGAATGCTAAAACAGGAGGGATGAAAAATGCCATACAAGATTCGGAGCGAAGAAAAGCTCACGCTGCACGAAAAACGCGAAATTTTAGCAATCTGCGGCGACTTCAAAAAAAGAGCGGTCGAAATAGAGCGGGGAGGGCGGCGGCAGGAGGTTCTCGACCGCTATATCCTGCTGAACAGCATTGTCACCGAGGCTCTTGACGAGGTCTGTCAGGGAGAGAGCGAGAAGGTCAAGCTGCTCTTTCTGGAAGCACTGGCCGAGCGGCGCGGACACAACTGGTCACCCCTCTGTACCCTGATGTCGCCGACGGCCTTTTACGAGCGGAAGTACCGCATCATGCAGAGCATTGCCAAACGGCTGCATATGATATAGGACGGGCAGGGAGGGGGCGGCGGATACTTTGAGAAATGATGTATAAATTATTGACGAATACCGAAGAAATGCTTGACATAATATAGATAAAGTGTTACAATAAACTGAAATTTTGGGCTTGGGGTCGCCGACGGCTCCAAGCAAATCGGAAAGGCTATGGTGACAAAGTATGACAGGACAATCGAAACCGATGACCTCAAGAGAGACCTACGAACGCAATCTGCGGACGGCACGCGGCGAAATTTTAGTGGTAGCTGTTCTTTCTGTAATCAATGTGCTGACCGTTCTGGCCAAGCAGGATTTTTTCTTCTACTTTTCCGCTTCGGTTCCCTTCTATTTAGCACTCTTCTTTGCGGAAATATGCGGTATGCGTTCCGAGGCCTTTTATGAAGAGTTTTATGGGCCGGGAGAATATGCTTTTTATGATGCGTCGATATTTTATGTGGTGTTCGTCGTTGCCCTGCTTCTTGCAGCACTTTACTTCCTCTTCTGGTTCATGTCCCGTAAAAGCCGGGGATGGGCGCTTGCTACCCTGATCGTCTATTCTCTCGATCTGGTGGGACATCTCTTCTTCTGCGCTTTTATTTATGGGTTTGATCTTACCGATGTTTTGGTGCTTCTCTTCCACGCGCTGGTGATTTACAGCATGGTACAGGTAGTGCGTGCCTGGAACGGCATACAGTCATCTCCCACCCAGGCGGAGATTGTGGCTGCGGCGGACGGAATGCCTTACGGTGAAGGAGCGGCTCCCTTTGGGCCGGGTCAGCCGGCGCCGGAAACGCAATTTGCCGGGGAAGCGCCTGCGTCCACTGTGAACGAGAGTGCCCCCGAGGCGCCCGTGGAGACTGCGGCGAGCGAGAATGCACCCGAAGCGTCTGCGGATGCTGTGAGCGAGGGCACACCCGAAACGCCCGCGGAGGCTGTGAGCGAAGGCGCACCCGAAACACCCGCGGCAGAGTCGGCCGAAGAGGAATCGACTCCCAAGGCCGATTAAATTCTGACGGGCAAAAAGTCTGCCACTATGGGGTAGTCTTGAAGGCGATAGTACCAAAAACGAACAAAAACCCGGAAACGGCACTGCCGTCTCCGGGTTTTTGCGTAGAGAGAAAGAATGAAGAGCGAGAGAGAAAAAGGGTGCGATGAGAGAAAAAGAGAAGAAGGGAAAGGGAAAGGGAAAGGGAAGGGAAAGGGAAAGGGAAAGGGAAGGGAAAGGGAAAGGGAAAGGGAAAGGGAAAGGGAAAGGGAAAGGGAAAGGGAAAGGGAAAGGGCCTCTTTTGGCTTGATATCGCTTTTTTAGGTGCTGAAGATCGCCATACCCATCCGCAGGCCCATTTTAATGGATTGTAAGAAAATCGCATTTCCTTCGGCAATACGAGCAAAGATGGCGCTGTCTGAGACATTGTAGTACAAGGCTTTCTGTTCTTCGTTCAGGGTAAGCTCGAGCTTTTCCTCAAGGGCATGGTATTCCTCTTGAGCCTTTTTGAACTCTTCCGAGGTTATGGGTGCATTTAAACAGATTTCTTCAAACCAGAAGGAGAGCAGTATTTCATCTAAGGCGGCGGGATCCTCCACGCCGTCATCGCCGGAATACAGTGCGGCTTCGAGTTTGTTGAGTAATTTCATATCATTTTCTTCCATGTTTTTATTCCTTTTGTTTTTCGATTGGGTCGGGCCTGTGTGTCAGGGGAACGGCATTGTGACGGAATGCGAATCGGTATACCACGGGAAATATTCGCAATAATTTTGGTTGATATCAAGATATTCGACAGTGATCGACATTTTCTTCCGCAGGTGAGAAGTCGTGTTGCCTTTCTTCTCCCCACCTGAGTGGGAAAACGGGGAGGGAGTGGAAGTGGCCGGCTTCCGGGTCGGGGCGCCCTCCCGCGCCTGTGGGTTGCGGTCGGTTTTGACGCCGGCCGGGGTGAATGAGGTTTTGCCTGGAGATTTGTTATGAACTTTTTGGGATGTTGGCAAAAATCTATAAGTAAACTGAGCGGAGATCACAGACTGCCTGTACCTCGCGCGCCCTTCCACCGTTGGATCATCGGGCGCGCAGAGGCGGACAACCAGTGAGCCCCTTCGAAAAACAAAACCGCGCAGGGCAAAAGGCATGAACCAGAGGCCTTTCGTTTGCTCCCTACGCGGTTATTACATTCATGTAAATCCCGTAATTCCCCCGGACTCTCTCGGACGTCGTCCTTTCAACATGGTCGGCTAAGGAAAGTTTTGCACACGCTCTTGCAAAAGAGGGAAAAATGTGCTATACTACCTCTGCCGCCGGATCCGATTAAGTTCGGTCGCGTAGGGTGCT
>CAZGQH010000087.1:0-6777 GCA_964527575.1 uncultured Lachnospiraceae bacterium | reverse complement strand
CCGGAACACATAGGAGGTGGTCTGGTAAATCGGTACCGCCCGGGCATCGGTGGCGGGGTCGGGCTGCTCCTGGCCAACATGGAGCTGCAATGTCTCAAACTTATAACGCATGGGAAAATCCCCCTCTCTTTGAATTGTTCTTATTATATCCCTATAAACCTACTTTGTCAATAGGAATATCGACACCGCTTGAAATTCTATTCAACTTGTGATATAATAGAAAAAATCAGGAGGGATCTTTATGATGATTTTCACAAAAGGCAGATATGCGCTGCGGTTTTTGGTCGATCTTGCGGAACACCAGGGAGAGGGCTATGTACCGCTGAAGGATGTGTCCGTGAGGCAGGGGATTTCGGAAAAGTATCTCGAAATCGTAGTAAAAGAACTGGTAAAGGGCGGACTGCTTAGCTCTGTGCGGGGAAAAGGGGGAGGTTACCGGCTGAATCGTCCCCCGGAGGAGTACCGCGTAAAGTCTGTCCTTGAGCTGATGGAAGGGCCGCTTGCTCCCGTTGCCTGTCTGGAACGGGGACCGGATGCCTGTCCCCGGAGCAAGGATTGCCGCACTCTTCCCCTGTGGCAGGGACTGGATAAGGTGATCTCGGATTACTTGGCGCAGTTTACGCTTGCCGATTTAGCGGTAATAAAAGTTGATTAAAGAATTCATTGTATTCTGCTTCTGAGAATTTATTTTACGATACATAACGGTTCTTATATCCCGATCCGGAATTTTTCCGGATCGGGATTTTGTCTGTATACCAAGGGGAATCCTGCCGGGGGTAAATGGTGCAAGGGAAGGTCAAAGAAGGAAGAACAGCCGGGTGTCTGTTGTAAAGCGGATTTTCGGAAGATCCGAATCGGTTTTTTCGTTTTACCGGAATTTTACCGAAAAACCATCAAATCGTGATAGCGCGGGCGAATGATTGGCGGTAGAATGAACCCGGAAACAAAAGACAAGACAAAAACCATTACGGAAAGAAAGGCATGGTTAAGAACATGAAAAAAGTATTGGCACTGTTACTGGCGGCCGCTATGACAATCGGCGGGTTTGCGCTGCTCACCGCCTGCGGGGAAAGCGAGAAAAATATCACCGTTGTGGTGCGGGAACAGGGAAGCGGCACGCGGGAGGCTTTTGACAAGGTCGTCACCGACGGCACGCACTTCCTTGAGGAAAAGGATGCAGACGGCAAGAAGGTCTACAACACGACCATGGACGCGATTCAGCAGACCAAGACCGGCACGGTTCTCTCTTCGGTCGCCGCTGACGCCAACGCCATCGGGTACATCTCCCTGGGCTCGGTGAACGATTCGATCCGGGTTGTCAAGGTGAACGGCGTTTTTCCCACCGAGTCCACCGTTCTTGACGGCAGCTATTCGATTCAGCGCCCCTTCGTCCTCATGACCAACGCTTCGGTGACCCTCACCGATCGGACCGCTGACTTCATGGCCTATCTGAAGAGCGATGAGGCAGAGGCCGCAGCCAAGGCCGCCGGCTGTATTTTCCTGACGGATCCCGCCAAGCGCGCCAATGAAGGCAAGACCGGCATCGAGGTCGGCTCTTTTGAAAAGCAGGCGGCGCTTCCCGCCGGCGACAAGATCATCATCCGCGGATCCACCTCCATGGAGCAGTTCATCATGGCAGCCGCCAAGGGGTATGCCGACAGCTACGGCGTCAAGGCGGAGGATATCTTCGACATCCAGCTGGAGGGCTCCTCGGTGGGGCGCAGCGCGGCGGAAAACGATACCAAGGGCAATGTGATCGGCCTTTCCTCGGCGGCGGTGGATCAGGAGGATCTTAACAACTTCAATGTCTGTCTCGATGCCGTAGCGGTCATCGTCAACAAAAGCAACACCGATCTTACCGACCTGACCCTTGGCCAGCTTTACGACATCTTCTCCGGCAAGGTGAAAAAGTTCAGTGAAATCAAATAATCTGCACACAGGAAGGCCCTATGACTGCCACACAAAGAAAAGAAAAAGCAGGTAAGGCGCTCTTCATGACGGCGGCGATCCTCTCTGTCGCCGCCGTCCTTGCCATCTTCGTCTTCCTGATCGTCAAAAGTCTCCCCGCCTTTGAGCGGCTGGGTTTTTTCCGGTTTATTTTCGGGGACAACTGGTCTCCCGATCGGCTGGACCGCTTCGACAGCGAAACGCTTTCGGGAACCTACGGTATTTTTACCATGATTGCGGGCACGGTGGCGGCAACCGCCGGCGCCCTTCTTGTAGGGGGGATTCTCGGATACTTCACGGCGGTCTTTTTGGCCTTTTACTGTCCCAAGCGACTGAGGCGGCTGCTCTCCTCCTTTGTCGGTCTTTTGGCGGGTATTCCTTCGGTGGTGTACGGTTTTTTCGGCATCGCCTTTCTCCTGCCACTGCTGTCGCATATCGCGCCCAATAACGGAAGCGGCCTTCTGGCTACCTCGCTGATTCTCGGCATCATGATCCTGCCCACGGTGGTCTCGCTCTCCCGCACCAGTCTGGAGGCGGTGCCCCGCAGCTATTATGAGGGGGCTTTGGCGCTGGGCGCCACCCACACCGAGGCGGTTTTCAAAACCGTCGTTCCCGCCGCCCGCTCCGGTATTACGGCATCGCTGATTCTGGGTATCGGTCGCGCCCTGGGCGAGACAATGGCGGTGGTTATGGTGGCGGGCAACGCTCCCACCTATCCGGAAGGGCTCTTCGGAAGCTTTCGGGTGCTCACCGCCAACATTGTCATGGAGATGGGCTATGCCGGCGAAGTGCAGGAAGGGGCGCTGGTGGCCACCGGCGTGATTCTTCTCCTCTTTGTGCTGCTTGTCAATCTTCTCTTCGGCGCCGTTTCGAAACGGATCGTTTCGAAGCAAGTCGTTTCGACTCGAGCAGGGAAGCGTGCTATGCGGCAAAAGAGCGGGAAGGCCGATCCGAAGGAAAAAGAAGAGTCGGCGCTCGGCCGCGCCTACCGGGCATTTTCCGTCCGGGTGCGGGACTTTACCGGGTCGCTCTCCTACCGCCTGCGCCTCTCTCTTTTCGGACGGGCCTGCGCGCTTTTGTCGGGCATCCTCGTCTCGGTGACGCTTCTTCTGATTATCGGTTTTATCTTTGCAAAAGGACTGCCGCAGCTTTTTGAGAACCCCCATATTTTGTTTGGCTCCTATGAGTTCGGCAGCCACAATATCACCATTCTGCCTGCCCTTGTCACCACGCTGATGGCGGTGTTCTTAAGCCTTCTCATCGCGGTGCCGATCGGCATCATGACGGCGGTTTTCCTGAACGAATACGCCCGTCAGGGGAATTTTCTGGTGCGGCTTGTCCGGGGCGCCATCGACATTTTAAGCGGGGTCCCCTCGATTGTCTACGGGCTATTCGGCATGATCACCTTTGTGCGGATTTTCGGTGGCTCCTCCTCGATTCTGGCCGGCTCCCTGACGGTGAGCATGATGTTATTGCCGGTGATTGTGCGCTCGGTGGAGGAGAGCCTGAAGTCGGTTCCGGATGCCTTGCGGGAGGCGAGCTTCGGGCTGGGGGCCGGTAAACTGCGGACCATTCTTACGGTGGTGCTGCCCTCGGCGCTGCCCGGCATTCTGTCGGCGATCATTCTGAGTATGGGACGGGTGATCAGCGAATCGGCTCCCTTCCTTTATACCATGGGCTCGGTGATTTCCGCTCTGCCGAAAAATTTCGGCGACAGCGGCGCCTCATTGGCGGTGGCGCTCTATCAGCTCTCAGGGGAGGGCTGGTATCTGAAGGAAGCCTATGCCACGGCGGTGGTGCTGATCCTTCTGGTGCTGGGTCTGAATCTGGCGGCAGAAGGCCTGGCTTCCCGTCTGAAAAAACGGCTTTCCGGTCACTGATTGCGGAAAGAAAGGGGCATAACAATGGGTAACAGAGAAAAAAGAAAAAAGAAAAAAGAAGAGCCTCTCTTCGGTCAGAACATTTCGGTGGAGAAGGCGAGGCTCTGGTATGGCGATTTTCAGGCGCTGAAGGATATCAGCATGGAAGTGCCCGAAAAGAAAATTACCGCCTTTATCGGGCCCTCGGGCTGCGGAAAGTCCACCTTCCTGAAGTGCTTTAACCGGATGAACGATCTGGTTCCGGGCTGTCGGGTTGAGGGGAGCTTTCGCATCGGCGAGGTGGATATTTACGGCAAGGTGGACGTGAATCTTCTCCGTAAGAATGTGGGCATGGTCTTCCAGAAGCCCAATCCCTTTCCCATGAGTGTTTACGACAACATCGCCTACGGACCCCGCACCTTCGGCATTCACAGGCGGAGCGAGCTTGACGCGATTGTGGAGGATTCGCTGAAAAAGGCCGCCATGTGGGAGGAGCTGAAGGATCGGCTGAACAAATCGGCGCTGGGGCTTTCGGGCGGACAGCAGCAGCGCCTCTGCATCGCCCTGGCTTTGGCGGTCTCTCCCAAGATCATTCTGATGGACGAACCCACCAGCGCCCTTGACCCGATTTCCACCGGAAAAATCGAGGATCTCTGCCGGGAACTGACGGCCAGCACCACCATTGTCATCGTGACCCACAACATGCAGCAGGCCACCCGCATTTCGGATAAGACCGGCTTTTTCCTCTTGGGAGAGCTTGTGGAGTTCGGCAATACCGACGATATTTTTTCAGGGCCGAAAGATGAGCGCACCGAGCGCTATATCACCGGACGGTTCGGTTGATTGGGGGGGGAATTCATGGAGATTCGCAAACTATATCAGGAAGAGCTGGCCGCGCTGAAAGAGGAGCTGGTGGCGATGTGCCGCCTGACCGAAGCCATGATTGAGGGCGCCCTGTCGGCGCTTTTCACCGGGGATCGGGAGCTGGGGCGGAGAATCGCCGAGAGCGACAAGCGTGTGGACGAGTATGAGATGGACATTGAAAAGAAGTGTATGCGTCTGCTCTTAAAAGAGACGCCGGTGGCACGGGATTTCCGTGCTGTCTCAACGGCGCTGAAGATGATTACCGATATCGAGCGCTTTGGCGATCAGGCCGGGGATATCGGCGATCTGGTCTATACCATGCCGGGAGAGCTTTCGAAGGATCGTCTGACTCATATCGCCGCCATGGGCAGTCTGGCGGTAAAAATGGTGCACGAGAGCGTGGATTCTTTCATTCAAAACGACGAGGCACTGGCCGACCGGGTGATCCGAGCCGACGATGAGATGGACGCTCTTTTCCTGACGGTGAAGAATGACCGGATCGAGCTTATCAAAAACGATCGGGAGAGCGGCGATCAGGCCATCACACTCATGATGATAGCCAAGTATTTAGAGCGGATCGGCGATCACGCCGTCAATGTGGCCGAGTGGACGAAATACAACGGCAGCGGCGTGCATCAGAAGTTCTGATAACCGAAACAGAAGAGACAGGCGGAGTGCTGCTCTGCCTGTCTCTTGCGCATACAAAATAAACAGGATTCATTCAATTCAATGCTTTGCAAGCTTCGTGTTTTCTGTTAGAATGTTGCTGCAGGGAACACCTGACGGCGGTAGCTCTGCTCCTTTCTTTTTTGAAAGGAGGTTCTTTGCTCCTTTCAGTTTTGGCAGAAAGGAGTTGGTGCCTATGATTCTGTCATTTGCACCTTGTGGTCTCTGCAGAGGTTACATACGAAGCGCTGTTTGCGTTCTGTATGTTGATTATTGCAATTGTCAGTCTCGTTAAGAACTGGCGATAAAGGCATACAAAAAAAGAAACAATCGCCTCACTTCCGAATAAGGCGATTGTTTCTCAATTGCCCTAAAAGGGAGCAACCGTCATCGGTGTTCCTTACACTTTTATGATAGCTGCTTTTACCTGTTTGTCAATAGATTTTATTGAAAAAACGGGTCATTTCCTTATCTTTTTTCTGCGGGAAGGAGGTCTGCTTGACAAGAGGGATTTTTTTCGGTATAATAAAACTAACTGTGAAAATCCGAAAAATGACAAAGAACAGAGAGAGTATGGAGATATGAATTACGATGTAATTGTGATCGGCGCGGGGCCGGGCGGCATTTTTTCCACCTTTGAGCTGCAGAAGCTCTGCCCGGATCTGAAAATCGCCGTGTTTGAGGCGGGCAATCCTCTCGAAAAGCGGCGCTGTCCGATTGACGGCGTGAAGGTTAAAAGCTGCGTCAAGTGTCCCTCCTGCGCGATTATGAACGGCTTTGGCGGGGCAGGTGCTTTTTCGGACGGCAAATATAACATCACCAATCAGTTCGGCGGCACGCTGCACGAATACATCGGCAAGAAAGAAGCGCTGGAGCTGATGCGCTATGTGGACGATATCAATCTGTCCTTTGGCGGCGAGGGAACCAAGCTTTACTCCACCGCCAACACCGCCATCAAGAAGCTCTGCATGCAGAACAAGCTGCATCTTCTGGACGCTTCGGTGCGCCATCTGGGCACCGACAAGAACTATGTGGTGCTGGAAAATCTCTACAACCACATGAGGGAAAAGGCCGATTTCTATTTCAACACGCCGGTGGAAAAGGTCGAAAAGACCGAAGACGGTTACACCGTGCACACGAAAAAGGGAAGCTTTACTTCCTCCTGCTGCATCGTGTCGGTGGGACGGAGCGGCAGCAAGTGGATGGAGAGCGTCTGTCGCGATCTTGCCATTCCCACCCTTTCCAACCGGGTGGATATCGGCGTGCGGGTGGAGCTGCCTGCCGAAATCTTCTCGCACCTCACCGATGAGCTTTACGAGAGCAAAATCGTCTACCGCACTGAGAAATTCCAGGATCTGGTGCGCACCTTCTGTATGAATCCCCACGGCGCGGTGGTGACCGAAAACACCAACGGCATCGTCACGGTAAACGGGCACAGCTA
>CAZGQH010000086.1:0-6843 GCA_964527575.1 uncultured Lachnospiraceae bacterium | reverse complement strand
GCATCGGTCTACGACGCCATGGTGCGTCTGGCGCAGCCCTTCAACATGCGCTATCCTCTGGTCGAGGGACACGGCAACTTCGGCAATATCGACGGCGACCAGGCTGCCGCCTACCGTTATACCGAGGCGCGGCTCGGCCGCCTTGCCGAGGAGATGATGACCGACATCGAAAAGGATGTGGTGGACTTCATCCCCAACTTCGACAACAAGCTGAAGGAGCCGGTGGTGCTCCCCTCCCGTTTTCCCAATCTTCTGGTGAACGGCAGCGTGGGCATCGCCGTGGGCATGGCCACCAATATTCCCACCCACAACCTGTCGGAGGTGGTGGACGGCACCATCTATCTGATGGAAAATCCCGATGCCACCATTCCCGATCTGATGAACTATATCAAGGGTCCCGATTTTCCCACCGCCGCCATCATCTGCGGAAGCCGCGGGATCTATGACGCCTATACCACCGGACGGGGCAAGATTACCGTCCGTGCCAGAGCCGAGGTCGAAGAAGACAAGCGCCGGATCGTCATCACCGAAATTCCCTATCAGGTGAACAAGCAGCTGTTAGTGGAATCGATGGCCAACTGCGTCAAGGATAAGAAGATCGAGGGAATCACCGATATCCGGGATGAGACCGGCCGGGACGGCATGCGCATCGTGGTGGATTACCGGCGGGACGCCAACGGCCATGTGATTCTGAACCAGCTCTATAAATTTACCCAGCTGCAGGATACCTGCGCGGTAAATATGCTGGCCATCGTGGACGGCGTGCCGCGGATTCTGAATCTCAAGGAGGTTCTTACCTACTACATCGACTTCCAGGAGGAGGTCGTCACCCGGCGTGTGCGCTTTGAGCTCAAGAAAGCGCTCGACGAAATGCACATCTACGAGGGCTATAAAATAGCGATTGAGAATATCGATGAAGTGATCGCCATCATCAAGGCGTCCGCCTCGATTCCGGCGGCGAGAACCAACCTGATGGAACGCTTTGGCCTTTCCGAGCCCCAGGCCCAGGCCATTGTGGATATGACCCTCGGCAAGCTCTCCGGACTCGAACGGGAAAAGATCGAAGAGCGACTTGCCAAGCTGCAGGAGCTGGTGCGGGAGCTGGAAGCGATTCTGGCCGATGAGGGCAAGATAAAGGAGATCATCAAGAACGATCTTTTAGCCATCAAGGCCCGTTATGGCGATGACCGGCGGACCGAGCTTGTTCCCCTTGAGGATGAGCTTCTCATGGAGGATCTGATCGAGCGTCATGTGGCCATCATCACCATGACCCACGACGGCTATATCAAACGCCTGAAGAGTGAGGAATATACCGCTCAGAGAAGAGGCGGCAAGGGTGTCACCGGCATCAAGACCAAGGAGACCGACTTTGTGGAACAGGTGCTGGCTACCGACAGCCACGCCCAGCTCATGCTCTTCACCAATAAGGGCCGGGTCCATGTGATGAAGGCCTATCGGGTTCCCGAGGCGGGAAAGACCGCCAAGGGCTCGAATATCGTCAATATGCTCTCTTTGGAGGACGACGAAAAGGTCACCGCCATGATTTCGGTGCCCGCCTTCTCCGAGGAGGAGTATCTGCTCTTTGTCACAAAGCAGGGCATTGTCAAGCGCACTCCTCTGTCGGAATATGAGTATCAGCGCAAGGGCGGAAAAATCGCGCTTGCTCTGGACGAGGGGGATGAGCTGGTCTTTGTCCGCCGTACAAGCGGCGACTACGATGTGGTCATCGCCACCCACGAGGGCAACGCTACCCGCTTCACCGAAAGCGACGCCCGTCCCATGGGCCGCACCGCCCGGGGCGTGCGGGGCATCAAGCTGGATGAGGGCGATTATGTCAGGGGCGTGGCGCTGGTGGACGATGAGAAGAAGCTTATCACCATCACCGAGAAGGGCTTCGGTAAACGGAGTTCCTTTGCGGATTTTGCCTGCCGCAACCGGGGAGGCAAGGGCGTTATCTGCCACAACTTAAACGAGCGCACCGGGGCGCTTGCCGGCATTCTGACGGTGGGCGAAGGTGACGACATTATGATGATTACCAATGACGGTACGGTGATCCGCACCGCCGTGTCGGAAATTCCGGTCTACGGCCGCACCGCCTCGGGCGTCATTGTCATGCGGCTGGATGAGGACAGCACAATTGTCAACATCACCAAGGTCAGCCGCGAGGAAGAGGAAGAGGACGAAAAGCGCGCCGCCGAGGAGGCCCTCCGCCGGGAGGCCTTGGAGCGGGGAGAAGGCAGTTCTTATGAGGCCGGAAAACCTGCCGCCGATGGCGTCGGGGAAGACAGAGCCGATCCCTTTGCCGATACCGAAGAGAGTGAAGCCGACTCTTCGGATAATACGTCCGACGAAACCGACGGGTAACCCAAAAACCGAATTCTGCCCGGACAGCCCTTGTTATAAGAGGACGGCCGGGCAAAGGTCAATGAAAACATGAAAAAAATTGCATTACTTTTTCTGACCGCTCTTCTCCTTTTCTCCTTTACGGCCTGCAGTGCCTATTCCGACGAGGAGGCAGGAGCGATCATCGACGAACTTCTCACAAGAGAGGCTGATCTGAACGGCTATATCTACGGCAACTCCTTCAAGACCGCTGAGGATCCGGGAGAGGACGTCGATTCCACCTATCAGAAATATTATACCGTCCATCCGGAGTCGAAATATCTCACCCTCGCCTCCCTGCAGAAGGAGGTGGACTCCCTGTTCGCCTCGGCTGCCCGGGAGGAGATCGAGGACTATGCGTTCAACGGCATCTCGGACGGGGATTCCTACAGCAGTCCGCCCCGCTTTGCCGAGGACAAGGACGGCAATCTGCAGATCAATGTGGCGGACCATATGTACGAACAGATGCGGACGGTGGCCCTGCTCGGCTCCACCCGGGTGAAGCGCGCCACGGCCGCCCATATCAAGGCGGAGATCACGATCATCCGTTACGACAAAAACGGAGCCCCTCACGAGGCAAAGAAGAATGTGGAGCTGCGGCAGGAGGAGGGCGAATGGCGCCTTCTCAGCCAGACCATGGTCATCGGCGTTACCGACACAAGACCCTGAGCTTATTTCGCGTTCAACCTGAGGGTTATATAGCGTATCGGAGTGTAGCCGGGCATCCGGATATGCTCAGAAAAATCGGATACAGGCAGGAGCTATTCGGATCAAATCCGAATTTCGGCAGAGAGCTGCTTCCGCCTGTAATGACAGACCGGGATCGGCCGCTATGAGAAGGCCGCTCCTTTCAGAAAGGAAAAAAGCACTATGGCAAAAACCGCAAAAAAGAAGGAGAGCGCCGTCAAGGCCTCGGACGACGAGGCAAAAAAGAAGGCACTGGAATCCACCCTGCTTCAGATTGAAAAGGATCACGGCAAGGGGGCGATTATGCGCCTTGGCGATAACAAGGCCATGAATGTTACCGCCGTTTCCACCGGCTCTCTTACCCTCGACCTTGCCCTCGGCATCGGAGGCATTCCCCGGGGACGGATTATCGAAATTTACGGCCCCGAATCCTCGGGCAAGACCACGCTGGCACTGCACTGCGTGGCAGAGGTGCAGAAGAAGGGCGGAACCGCCGCTTACATCGATGTGGAAAATGCGCTGGATCCGATCTACGCCAAGGCGCTGGGCATCGACATCGACGACCTCCTGGTCTCCCAGCCCGACAGCGCCGAGCAGGCGCTGGAGATCACCGAATCGCTGGTGCGCTCGGGGGCGGTGGATATCGTAGTGGTGGACTCGGTGGCGGCGCTGGTTCCTCAGGCCGAGGTGGACGCCGAGATGGGACAGACGCAGGTGGCCGCGCAGGCCCGGCTGATGTCCCAGGCGCTTCGCAAGCTCACCGGCTCGATCGCCCGCACCAACTGCATCGTGATCTTCATCAACCAGCTTCGCCTCAAGGTGGGCATCGTCTACGGCAACCCCGAGACTACCCCCGGCGGCACGGCACTGAAGTATTACGCCTCGGTGCGCATCGATATCCGCAAGTCGGAGGTTTTAAAGAACGGCACCAACAGCTACGGCAACCATGTGAAGTGCAAGGTGGTCAAGAACAAGGTAGCGCCTCCCTTCAAGGTGGCGGAATTTGATATTCTTTACGGCAAAGGCATCTCCAAAACCGGTGAGCTGATCGATCTTGCGGTGGAGGCCGGTATTCTCGAAAAGAGCGGTGCCTGGTTCTCCTATAACGACGAGCGGATCGCACAGGGCCGGGACAAGGCAAAGGCCTATCTGGAGGAGCACCCCGATCTCTTGGACGAGATCGAGGAAAAGATCCGTTCGGCCAGCGACAGCGGCTCGCTGGAAGCGGCGCTGGAGCCTGCTCCCCTGGACGATGACGACGATTTTGAGATCGAGGTGCTTGGCAACTGATCGTTGACAGCCGCCGAATGGGGCAATGAAAACGCCCTTCAAGGATGAATCGGATGATTTTTATCGAAAAAAAGAAGAAAAACAGGGATGAGGACAAAGAAAACGCAACTATAGGTTGCGAATCCGAAGTTCCGTCCCGCCGCTCCTTCCGCCTTTCGGAGGAAGAGGGGGGTGGGGAGAGTTTTCAGCAGGAAGAGCGGATTTCCCGGAGTTCCTATGGAATGCAAAAGACAGGGAAAGGGCGGTCTTCCCAAGAGAAAAAATATTCCCGAACAGAAAAAGCCACTGTCGAAAAGTCTTTTTCTGAAAAAGAGGAAAAAGACTTTTCGAAAAAGGATTTCGCGAAAAAGGATTTCGCGAAAAAGGATTTTTCGGAAAAAGAGACCCTTCAGGAGGAAAAAACGCCGGAGGATGAGGCCTTTCGCGCCGCTCTGCGGATCCTTTCTGCGGGGGCCAACAGCTCGCGGATGCTGCGGGAAAAGCTCTGCCGCAAGGGTTTTTCGAGAGAAGACGCGGCAGCGGCTGCCTCCCGGGCGGCAGAAGCCGGCCTTGTCGGCGACCGCAGGCTTCTCATCGCCCATGCCGAGTATCTTGCGCGAAAGAAATTTTATGGAAAAAGCCGGATCCGAATGGAACTGCTTCAGAAATTTGACCGGGAGACTGTGGAGCGTTTTTTTGAAGAGGCGGTGGAGGGGATTGAATTTGCCGCCTATGCCACCACCCTTGCCGGGCGTTATGCCGATCGGGGCAGGGAGTATGTAATCGGTCGCTTGCGGCGGGCGGGCTATGCCTCGGCCGAGATCCGGGGTGCCCTCAATGAGCTTGCGCTATAGATTTTAGGGCTTTTTGGTCTTTTATCCGTGCCTTTCCCTGTGCCCTTGTTAGGGCCTTTCCCCGAGCCTTTGTTCGAGCTCTTGCACGAGCTCGTGCTCGAGAAGAGGCAGTGTACAGCGAAAAGCGAGTCGGGAAAACCCATGCGCAACCGTAGGTTGCACTTTTTGATAGGACTGCGCGGAAAACTGACCCGAAAGTCTCCACCGGTTGGGGAAAAAATAAAATTTCCGAATGAAAAACAGAATCGGAACTGCTATACATTTGGAACTGCTATATATATTGAGCTATATATATTGATATAAAGGACCGGGGGAGCCGGTTATAGGGAGAAAAGCGTTATGGCAAAAAGTAAAGTAGGATTTGTGTCGCTGGGCTGTTCGAAAAATCAGATCGACACCGAAATCATGCTGAAGCACTTAGTGGATGCGGGCTATACCATCACCGGGGACGAAACCGAGGCGGATGTGGTAATCATCAATACCTGTGCCTTTATTGAAAGGGCCAAAAAGGAGGCCATCGAGAATATTCTCGATATCGCCTGGCTGAAGGAAAATAAGGGTCTGAAGGGAATTGTGGTGACCGGCTGTCTTGCCGAGCGTTATCGGGAGGAGATCTTCCAAGAGCTTCCCGAAGTGGACGCCATTTTAGGCGTGGGCAGCATCCATGAGATTGAGAAGGCGGTAAAGGCCGTCCTCGAGGGAAAGCGCTTTTCCTCCTGTCTTGACAAAAACAGCCTCGCTTTGGGCGGCGACCGGATTCTCACTACCCCCGATTACACCGCCTATCTGAAGATCGCCGAGGGCTGCGACAACTGCTGTACCTACTGCGCCATTCCCTCCATCCGGGGGCGCTTCCGCAGCCGGCCTATTGAGGATATTGTGAAAGAAGCGGTGGAGCTGGAAGGGCTGGGGGTTAAGGAGCTGAATTTAGTGGCGCAGGACACCTCCCGCTACGGCCTCGATCTCTACGGCGACTATGCGCTGGCGCGGCTTGTAAAGGCCATTACCAAAGCGACGAAGATTCCCTGGATCCGCCTGCTCTACTGCTATCCCGACAAGATTACCGACGAGCTGGTGGAGGAATTCCGGACAAACGACCGGCTTCTCAAATACATCGACCTGCCGATCCAGCATATCAGCGACAGAATCCTTCGCGCCATGAACCGCCACGGAGGCCGGGAGGTGATCGAGGACGCCCTTTTCCGGTTAAGAAAGGCAGTGCCGGATATCACCGTCCGCACCACGGCTATCGTGGGCTTCCCCGGGGAGAGCGAAGAGGAGTTTGCCGAGCTCTGTGAGTTTGTGAAGGAAGCGAAGTTTGACCACTTCGGCGCCTTCCCCTACTCTCAGGAGGAGGGAACCCCCGCCGCTTCCTTTGCCGATCAGGTGGAGGAGCAGGTCAAGCTCGACCGCTACGACATCATCATGCAGACCCAGAATGCGGTGGTGGAGGAAAAGAACAGGGAGGCGCTGGGAAGGCGGGAGACGGTGCTGGTCGAGGGCTTTGATCCCGTGGCCGAGACCTATTTCGGCCGGCGGGCGGCCGATGCGCCCGATATCGACGGAAAAATCTATTTTGCCTCGGAAAAGAAGCTGACCGAGGGCGAATTTGTCACCGGCGCCGGCTGGACCATCGTGGACAAGGGCGGCG
>CAZGQH010000085.1:0-6850 GCA_964527575.1 uncultured Lachnospiraceae bacterium | reverse complement strand
ACTGGGTAATCCTTGCCGATGCCACCCTGCGAGATGCACAGTCCTACAATGTCGGCGGGCAAACGGTAATCTCGGAAGCTCTTTCGGGAGAATACCGCTACATCAAGCTTCTGTGGCTGGGAGGCAGCAATTCTGCCGCGAAGAGCCTGGCAGAGATCGCGCTGTATGCCGAAGGAAAGACGCCTGCCGCAGCACAGTCGCCCGACGTAACCTCTCTTTTGTCGCTTTACAACCAGGTCAGAAAGCTGAACAACAGCGGAAAAACCTACACCGCAACCACCTTCCGCACGCTTTCGCTCTCGATCGGCGATGCCGGAAAAATCCTTGCCAACCCCAAGAGTGCGGCCGGAGCAGATGTTACCGCTGCGGAAGAGTCACTTCGCGCTGCCCTGGAAGGACTAGCAGAATCGGACTTTGCTGTCCGAGAACCGGATGTAGATAATCCCGATACTCCGGATATACCTGACACCCCGGATACTTCGGATACACCCGACACGCCGGATACTCCCGATACATCCGATACACCCGACACTTCCGATGATAGGGAGAAACCGTCTCAGAAGCCCTCCTCTTCCAATCGGGTTCTTATTGTCTGCCTTATCTGTGCGGGAATTGTCGTCATTGCAGGTGCAGCGGCCGGTGTCTGGATTTTCCTTCGCAGGAAAAAGATCGGACGGAAGTGAACAAAACCGTAACGTACGTTACCATACCGAAACCGCTCTGTCACAATTTCTTTACCAAGACGAAAGAACAATAACCGAAACATAAAAAGCATTTTGTGGGAGCGAAAAAATGCGTTAATAAAACGGGGAACGCCTTTTGACAGGCGCTCCCCGTCTCATTTTCTTATACAAAAGCACATCGATTGCGGCTTGCCGATTTACCGGTCCTTGTTTCATCATTCAGAACAATTTTGCCCGGAGCAGCGATGTCAACTGCCTGAAAAATCGGAACTCTCCTTCACATGTCCCGCAAAGAAGCTAGGCGTGTATCCCTTGCACCTGCGGAAAATACGGCTGAAATAGGAGCTGTCCTCGTATCCCACCATATAGGCCACTTCGGAAACGGTATACTGCCGACCGGAAAGCAGGGATTCGGCACGGTCCATCCGCAGGTCGGTCAGATATTCGAGAGGGGATTTTCCGGATTCTTTCTTGAACTGCTTGCGGAAGCTGCTGTAAGAGTAGCCGAACATCTGCGCAAGCTTTTCAAAGTCGATTTTTTCACCGCAATTGTTGAGCAGATAAAAGACGATGGCGGAAAAATGCTCCATACGGTGTCCGGCTGGTTTCCGTTCCATATGGCATCTGCAATCGGTCAGCATGAGCTTCAGAAGGGACAGCATTGAACACTTCATGTCGATTTCCCAGGCAAAGGGCTTTTCTTTCTGCGTGCGAATCATGGATTCAAACAGTAGTGTATATGCAGGAGGATCGCTTGCGGTAATCTTCTCGGAAATGGCCACGTTATCAATGGCATAAAACGGTCGGTGAATGAGTCGGTCGTTTACCGGGACGCGGATCAGATTTCGGTTGCAGTCAGAAATATAGATTTCTTCGGGGGAAAAATCGTTTTCCTGACCTAAATTGATAAAATCAAAGTGGACCGAATAGTAAGTACAGCATTCGTTTTCGGGAATTTTTATCGTATGGTACATCATGGGAGCGATCATATGAAGCTCGTTTTCCGATACGGAAAAAATCTCTTTTTCGGTAACCACTTCCAGCTTTCCCGATACCACAAAGAGAAGCTCGTAGTCGTAAATACAGCGCCAAGGTACCTGATGGGTAGTACTTTGGGCGTTTATGCAAGCGTGCGCATACCGCACATGAGGCGAAATGTCCGAAAGATTCAGTGTCTTTTTCTCTTCTTCCATATTTTATTCGCTCACTTTCTTTTCTCATTGGTTCGGCAGTGCCTAACAACCTCCTGCAATTGAAATGCCTTCTCATTCACGGCACTATTATATCACCTTTTATATGTTTTTTCAATCCGAAAGTCGAAACTTCCTGTTATAGATGGATTCCAAAGTGACAGGTACTTATATATCCCCATCCAGTATAATAGGAAACGAGAAAAGAGAGGGGAAGGAGTCAAGAGAGAATATGAGAGAATAAATTTCTTTGGATTTTGTTTATAAAAGGCTACTATGATTCTATAAATTTATAAAGTTGTATTGACAAAACGCATATAAGATGATAGCATAGTAACAGAAACTGACCCGGATATAAACTTGCGAACCCCGAAAGCGAACCTGTTTTCTATGGGATTTTGGTAAAGCCGTCAGGTCATCTTATCGAGATAGGGAAAACGGCGCATGAGCGGCTCGGGAGTTCTTCCGGACTGCTTGTACTTTCTTATTTTTCCGGACAAAAATGAATCAGGAGACACAACTATCATGAAACATTTCTTGTGCAAAGTTTTCATCCTGCTTGGGACGGCTTGTATTTTCCTGACCTCGTGCAGTCAAGATTCGTGTAAGGTGAAAGTCTTGTCCATGGATTATGGAATAACCGAATATTCGGGTGTGTTACTGAATGAAGAAGGAATTACCTTGGAAAATGTACAGTCCGATATTATTTTTGTGGATGAGTATCGCGGTACTTTGGTGCTGTCTTCCTATCAAAGGGAAGTTAACGCATATGCTGTCATGGGAAGATATGGCTATTTTACTGGATTGGATCTTGGGGAATTTGACGGTTGGCTTCGCTTTTCGCAATATCACAGCGATATTACCGAAAAAGAGGACACCATTATCGCAAGAGAGCAATGTCTTGGTTTTAAAGAGGTATCGGGCGGCGATATTCTGACCTGCACACGCTCAGCTGAGGGTTTTACGGGATATGTCTATCGCCTGCATTATGTAGGCGAGGACAAAAACGGACACTGGGAATGGGGAAAGTATGCAACGATTGATGATTATATCATCGATTTTACCTGTGATGCGGATGAAAATGTCTATGTAATCGCCCTTTCGGGTCTTTGGATAATTGATAAAGACGGCAATATGGAGGAGTTGATTTCTGGTGAGTGGTGGTATGAAATAACCCCGACTTCGCTGGTGATTTTGGAGGATATCGTATACATCGGCTGTGACAGAGGCTTTATGCGCTATGAACCGGATGGAAAATTGTACTTCTTTTCGGTTGAGCCAGCGTTCTCTCCCTATCACAAATAAAAAATGTTTGTTCCTATTGTGTAAAAAGGGGTAGGGCGATCAGCAAAAGCTGCTCACCCTGACGAAGTCATAATAAGTTGATATAGGAAGATTTATACCTACCAATGGTTCGATACCGAAGCTGAAATTTCCGATTGACGCGGTGGATGGGTGCTGTTTATCTCAATGAAAAAGAGCAGGGGGATGCCCCTGTGACCGGGAGACACAAAAAGAAGACACACTGTTTAAGGTGCGTCTTCTTTTTTGTCTGTCTTTATTTCGCTACCGGAACAGGAGAGGAGGTTCCCGCCTGCCAACGGCAGAGTGTGCTGCTGTCAAGTCCTGCCTTGCGTGCAACGGCGGTGAGAGACTCATTGAGGGTCTCATGAAGGGTCTTCAGCTTGGCCTCCGAAACCGCGGTTTCATTCTCAATAGTGGCGTTATTTTTCAGCGAATCCTCGCAGAAATTATCCCGATAGTAGTTGTACTCAAAGACACCCTTGGAGCGTCCCTGTACATAAACATTGATGGGGCCGAGTCCTCCGGCATTCTCCTCGATCTTGCCACCAAACCAACAGCCGATGACCGAACCGCCACCCGTCTCGTTGGAGCCCACCAGACCGCCCACATTACTGCCGCGCAGAGTTACGGTGGAGCCGCAGTTGATTAGAGAACCACCGACACGGATCGAGCGGGCGATTCCGGCGGTAATACCGCTGTTTTCAATCGAGCCGGTGGTCAGCAGATTTAAGATCGTCCCCGTTACATAAGGGAAGAAAGTGCCGTCCGAGCCGCCCTTGATATTCGCCTTAAGCGTATGTCCACCTCCGTCGTAAACGCCGGCAAAGATGTACGGCGCACCGATTCCGTTATAGAAGCTGACAGAACTCATATCAATATCAGCCGTCTGCTTGAAGTAGACATTCTGCAGGTTATCGCCGGCCATCATAAGCTGAGTGAAAAGATAAAAATCTTCGGCATCGGCAATGAGATAGGGCGATTCTTTCGTACCGTTGCCTTCAAAATTCATCTTTACATTCTCCCGGATAAACTGCGGGGAGTGGTAGTAGCTGTTTAGCCAGATAGCGCGCTGCGCCATCCAGTCGGCAAAGTATTCGTAATGTTCGGTATAGGTGTGCATTGCACGGATATTATCGGGTTCCCGGTTAATGCGATAGCCCCAGATCTTCCATTTCTCGAAGTTCCGACAATAGGAATTGTAACCCGCCTTGGCGTAGGCACAGATCATATCGGGAATTTGGATGATCTCGGAGTAGAGCTCATCCCAGCGTTCCTGCACCATTTCCTTGAACCAATCCCAGCGAAGGAAGCTTCTGTACCAGGCGTTGGTCTCGCTTCCACGCAGACCGATATAGGTTTCCACGCCCTCATTGGCGTTGCCGGCACACTGGTCAAAGTCCCACATGGGTCCGAAGTGTAGCTTGTCGTTCACATCGCTGAACATATAGAAGTTATCCCAACCGGTGTCAAGATTCTTGAAAAGCTCGTGGACAATATAGGAATCAAGGACCGAATTGATATCGATTAGGGAAAGAACTTCATCTTTATTCCCGTCCTGCACGGCATACCAGCAATCCTCAATCCTTGTCTGGATATAGTGAATCTGACGGGAAGCCAGAGCGTTATTGACGGAAAGATCGTTTACAATCTCATAAGGAATTCCGTCACAGTCGAATTTCGGCCATTCAGCATAGTAGGACATATGGATCAGGAAGGCAATCTCTTCGGAGCTTTCATAGTCTTCCGGTAGATTGATGCGGTTTTTATTGACCTGTACCTGCTCGGCAAGCATATAGACCCCGATATATTCACCGTTCAGGAAGACCTCCACGCTGCTGGCCGAGGGCTCCCAGACAATGCCGGTTAGTTTTTTCGCAAAGTTCATCATGGTCTGGTTGCGGAGCAGGGACTGGTCGCAGTGGTTGGCGATCAGGGTCCAGACCTTGGCCTTACCGTTCCCCTGACCGAGAAGATTCATCTTTTCGGAGAGCTTGATGCGGTAGGGCCGCTTGTTGTACATGGGATCTTCATTGAAGGTGGAGCCCCAGGTATAATTGCCCCGACCGCGGATCTGCATATCCAGATCCTCAAAGTTGAAGCCGTCGGGAGCGTTGGAGATCGATATTTTGCCGTCGACATAATTTAATTTATCGGTGATATCCTGGCCGCTGTTGGTAAACAGACTGACAATGGGAAGCTCGAGAGCATCGTAATCAAAGATTGCCGTATAAGTGGTGTCTGTTCTGGGACAGTCGCCCTTACGGGTAGTGGTGGTCACTCCGTCGCTCCAGCCAACAAAGCGATAGCCTAAATTGACCGTCACGCCCACAGTTGAGGAACTCGTTTCTCCATAGCGAAGGTTCTGTTGGGTCGAACCGAGCAGGTTGCCTGCATAGGGATTGTTGACCACATACTTTACCGTGATCTTGCTGCCTTTATCGGGCTCCGGAATCTCAGGCTCCGGTTCAGTAGTACTGACCGGCGTGGTGACAAGCGGCGGATCCTTTTCCGAACTCGCCGGCGTTTGGGTAGTGCCCGGCGTTTCGGTCGTCGTGCCGCCACTGCTTGTGTCGGAATTGCTGTCAGGCGGCAGCGCGGAGCTGTCCGACGGTGTGGAACCGACGGTATCTCCTCCTTCGCCGGGAGAAGAAGTGCTTATTCCGGGTGTTGTCTGAGAGCTGCCTTCCTCGTCGGTGGTGACATCCGATTTCTGACACCCTGCCACCGTAAAGAGAAGGGTGAGAAAAAGCGCCGCCGTCAGGAAAAACAGAAGTGTCTTTTTCATGGGAATTGGTAATTCCTTTCATAAGATAAGAGATATCTTATTATACAATAAATCTGTCATAGTGTCAAGTCATTCTCTTGCGGATTGTTGTCAGAATTGCACAAGAATCGGGAGAATGACAGAAAGACGGATCCCCGCCCTCCTTCCGGATCGGGTGTCCCGTATTCGGAAAAGAGAACGGGGAATCGCCTATCTCTCAGAGCGTTCCTTTCTCAAAAAAGGCGATCTCCGAGAACTGCAGATTTCCGGTGGTTCCCACCGTATCAAAGACCAGCTTATAATAGGTATATGTGCCGGGATTCTTTACGGTGTAGGAAAAGGTCTTGAAGTTTTCGGGAGTCAGTCCGGGCGAGGTAACCTGATCGATCACCACATAGCTGTCCTCCTCGCCGGTAACCGAGCCGTAGAGAGTCCACTTGCGGGGCAGGCGACCGGTATAAGAGGCAGTATCGCTCGCATTGGTCAGGGTATAGGAGAGAATGGTGGTGGGATTCTTTGTCCGGAAGAGAATGGGATCCACCGGTGCAGGCTCTGCCGGCACTTCATTATCGGGATAAAGGCGGATATAGAACTTGGTGGAAGTGTCGTTGTCAAAGAGCTTTTCATAGCCCTCTTTGTCACCCGGCTTCGGTCCCTCGATCAGCGTGATCTCCTCGTTCGGAATCCGGCCGGAGTCGAGAATTTCTCCGTAAACCGAAAGACCGGCCAGCTGCGCGCCGTCCGCACAGTCGGCAAAGAGAAGAAGCAGATAGCGTCCCCGGAGTTCCTTTTCCGGCAGGGTGTAATAGGTGGAAGAGGGTGTGAGCGGGTCGGCATAGGCCGGACCGATCTGTTCCCAGTCGGTACCGTCCTGAGAGAGAAAGACGCGGGCCATCTGGGGCAAGACG
>CAZGQH010000084.1:0-6901 GCA_964527575.1 uncultured Lachnospiraceae bacterium | reverse complement strand
CCTCTGCGTAGACGCGCTGGAGGGCGCTCCCGGCATCTACTCTGCCCGCTATGCGGGGGAGCTCTGCGACGACGAAAAGAACAATAAAAAGCTCCTCGCCGCACTGGAGAACTGTCCGGATGAGAAGCGCACCGCCCGTTTCGTCTGCACCCTCGCCTGCGTGTCGCCCGACGGGGATTCCTTCACCGTACGGGGCGAATGCGAGGGCGAGATTCTCCGCGCGCCCTGCGGAAGCGGCGGCTTCGGCTACGATCCCCTCTTCCGGCCGGCCGGCTTTGACAAGACCTTCTCGGAGCTATCCTTTGAGGAGAAAAACGCGATCAGCCACCGCGGCCGGGCGCTTCGCGCCTTTGCCGAAGCCTTTGCCTCCTTTGCAGCCGGCATTGGCGAAACAACCTGACCCTTCCACACCATCGAAAGGAAATCCATAAAAAGCATGACAAGCAAACAACGCGCCTATCTCAAAAAGCTGGCCGCCGGACTGGACACCATCTTTCAGGTGGGAAAGGGCGAAATCAGCGACAACATGGTCACCCAGATCGGCAACGCCTTAGAGGCAAGAGAGCTGATCAAGCTCCGGGTTTTGGACAACAGCAGCTACTCGGCCAGAGAAGCCGCGGAAGAGATCGCCTCCCGCACCGGCTCGGAGGTGGTCATCGTCATCGGAACCCGCTTTGTTCTCTACCGCGTCTCCGAAAAGCATCACAAAATCGATCTTTCGGCGGTCTGAAGCCATGAAGATCGGAATTTACGGAGGCAGCTTTTCCCCGCCCCACTACGGCCACATCGGCGCAGTCAAGGCCTTTTCCCGGGAGATGGCACTGGATGAGCTTCTCATTATGCCTTCGGGAAAATCCCCTCACAAGACCGCCTCCCATCCGGTAGACCCCGCAGACCGGCTGGCCATGGCCCGCCTTGCCTTTGCGGATATTCCCGGCGTGACCGTCTCGGACTGGGAGATCAAGCAGGAGGGGCTGTCTTATACCGCCAAAACTCTTGCCCATTTTTCCTCCCGAGGCGAGCTTTATTTTCTCTGCGGAACCGACATGTTTCTCACCCTCGCTAAGTGGTACCATCCGGAGATCATCTTCGAAAAGGCTGCCATTGTGCTGGCTCGAAGAGAAAAGGAGGATGACGAAGCCATCGAAAAGGCCGCCACGCACTACAGAGAAGCTTTCTCCGCCCGCCTTTACTTTCTGCAAACTCCGGTTCTCCCCCTCTCCTCCACCGAGGTACGCACTGCCATCGGACAAGGAAAAGGGCTGGCCGATTATCTACCCCCATCTGTTGAGGAATATATTTATGCCCACAAGCTCTATCAGAAAACCGACGGAAGCCCTACTTGAAAAATATGCCCCTTACCTCCCCCTCATCCTCGAGCGGGAGGGGGACAAGCGCTATCACCACACCCTGGCAGTCGCGGAGGAATGCCTTGCCTTAGGGGAGCTCTTCTCCCTCTCGGATATCGATCGGGAGCGCCTCTATGTGGCCGGCCTCTTTCACGACATCACCAAGACAAAAAACACCGAGGAACAGCTGGCTTTAGCCGAGCGCCTGGGCGTGAAGCTGACCGATGCCGACCTCGCCTCTCCCCCTGTCCTGCACGCCCTCACCGGCGCGGCACTGGTGAGGGAAGAATTTTCGGCCTGCTGTGACGACGAGGTGGCGAAAGCCATCGAGTCCCACACCACCGGAAAGCCGGGCATGACCCTTTTGGGTAAGCTGCTCTTTCTGGCCGACACCATTGAGCCCACCCGAAAACAGCCCGCCTGCCGTATCGTTCGGGAGCGCTTTTACCGCAGCATTCAGAACCCCGCCGTCAACCGCCGAAAGCTTCTCGATCGCACTCTGCTCGGCATTCTGAAGAGCACGGCGTCCTATGTGCGAAAAGGCGGCCACGCCGTGCATCCTCAGACAAAAAAGACCATTGATTGGCTGAATCCCGCCAAGAAAGGATAATTTATGGAAGAACTCTTCAAACCCTACGACCTGTCCGAGGCAGAGCCTCTCGAAATCGCCAAGGCAGCCGTCCGTATCTTAGACGAAAAAAAGGCCAGCGACATCAAGCTGCTGAAGGTCAGCGACAGCACGGTGCTCACCGACTATTTTGTCATCTGCACCGGCCACTCTAACACCCAGATCAAGGGCTTTGCCGACGAAGTGGACTACAAACTCGGTCTCTGCGGTCTCGAACCCAAGGGCATCGAGGGCGAAAAGGATTCCAAGTGGATCCTTCTTGACTACTACTCGGTGATCGTCCACATCTTCAGCCGGGACAGCCGGGACTTCTATAAGCTGGAAAAGCTCTGGGCCAACGCCGAGGAAATCGATATTAACGACCTTCTCATCGACTGATGACAAAGAATTCTGGAAGAGAGCCGGACGGAACCGCTCAGAAAAGGCGTCCGGTCAGGAAAGGATAACGATATGCGATACGAATTTAAGACAACCGACAAAAAGTGGCAGAAGCGCTGGGAGGAGGAGAACGCCTTTGAGGCGAAGACCGATCGCTCGAAGCCGAAATATTTCGCCCTGGTGGAATTTCCCTACCCCTCCGGCGAGGGACTTCATATCGGCCATCCCCGCCCCTACACCGCCATGGACATCATCGCCCGGAAAAAGAGAATGCAGGGCTATAATGTGCTCTTCCCGATCGGCTGGGACGCCTTTGGCCTGCCTACCGAAAACTACGCCATCAAGCACAAGGTACACCCTGCCGAGGTGACCAAGAAGAACATCGCGCACTTTACCGAGCAGATCAAGGCCCTCGGCCTCTCCTTCGACTGGTCGCGGGAGATCAACACCACCGATCCCTCCTACTACAAGTGGACCCAGTGGATCTTCTTACAGCTCTTCAAACGGGGGCTGGCCTATAAAAAGGAGATGGCGGTCAACTTCTGCACCTCCTGCAAGGTTGTCTTAGCAAACGAAGAAGTGGTGGGCGGCGTCTGCGAGCGCTGCGGCAGCGAGGTTGTCCGCAAGGTCAAGAGCCAGTGGATGCTGAAGATCACCGATTACGCCGAGCGCCTGATCAACGATCTGGAGGGCCTCGACTTCATCGAGCGGGTCAAGACCCAGGAAATCAACTGGATCGGCCGCAGCGAGGGCGCCGAAGTACGCTTTGCCACCACCGCCGGAGACGATGTGGTGGTCTACACCACCCGTCCCGACACCCTCTTCGGCGCTACTTATATGGTCGTCGCTCCCGAGCACGAGCTTGTCACCCGCTGGAAGGATCGCCTCACCAACTTTGACGAGGTTGCAGCCTACCGCGAGGAAGCCGCCCGCAAGTCGGATTTTGAGCGCACCGAACTGGTCAAGGAGAAGACCGGCGTTATGCTGAAGGGCGTTTCGGCCATCAATCCCGTAAACGGAAGAGAGATTCCGATCTTTATCTCCGACTATGTACTCGCCACCTACGGCACTGGTGCCATCATGGCGGTCCCCGCCCACGACACCCGCGACTGGGAGTTTGCCAAGAAGTTCTCCCTTCCCATCATCGAGGTGGTGGCCGGCGGCGATGTGCAGAACGAGGCCTTCACCGATGTGGAGACCGGCAAGCTGATCAACTCTTCTTTCCTGGACGGCCTTGAAGTGAAGGAAGCCAAGGCAAAGATCATCGAATGGCTCACCGAAAAGGGGCTGGGCGTCAAGAAGGTCAACTACAAGCTCCGCGACTGGGTCTTCTCCCGCCAGCGCTACTGGGGCGAACCGGTGCCGCTGGTCAACTGCGAAAAATGCGGCTGGGTGGCTCTTCCCGAGGAGTCACTGCCCCTGACTCTGCCCGAGGTAGAGCACTATGAGCCCACCGACACCGGGGAATCGCCCCTGGCCAAGAACGAGGCCTGGGTCAACACCACCTGTCCCTGCTGCGGCGGTCCCGCCAAGCGGGAGACCGATACCATGCCCAACTGGGCCGGTTCCTCCTGGTACTTCCTCCGCTACTGCGACCCGCACAACAACGATGCGTTAGCCGCTAAAGAAGCCCTCGATTACTGGATGCCGGTAGACTGGTACAACGGCGGCATGGAGCATGTGACGCTGCATCTGCTCTACTCCCGCTTCTGGGCCAAGTTCCTCTACGACATCGGCGTGCTCTCCTGCAAGGAGCCCTACCGCAAGCGCACCGCCCACGGCATGATCCTCGGCGAAAACGGCGAAAAGATGTCCAAGTCCCGGGGCAATGTCATCAATCCCGAGGTGGTCATTGCCGACTACGGCGCCGACGGTCTGCGTCTCTATGAGATGTTCATCGGCGACTTTGAGAAGTCCGCACCCTGGTCGCAGGCCTCCATCAAGGGCTGCAAACGCTTTATCGACCGGGTGGCAGGCCTGACCGATCTCGTCAAGGGCGAGGGCGTCACGCCGAAGCTCGAGTCCTCCTTCCACAAGACCATCAAGAAGGTCACCGAGGACATCGACGCCATGAAGTTCAACACCGCCATCGCCGCCATGATGGCGCTGGTCAATGAAATCTACGAGGTGGGTAGCCTGACGAAGGACGAGCTGAAGACTCTCATCACCCTGCTCTGCCCCTTCGCTCCCCATATTTCCGAAGAGCTGAACGAGTATCTGGGCTACAGCGAGCTTCTCTCCCTCTCCCCCTGGCCGACCTACGATGAGGCCAAGACCAAGGACGACAGCGTGGAGATCGCCATCCAGATCGGCGGTAAGCTGCGCGGCACTGTGGTGGTTCCTGCAGCCGCCACCCGGGAGGAGATGATCGCCGCCGCCAAGGCCGACCCGAAGATCGCCTCCCTGATCGAGGGCAAGACAATCCTCAAGGAAATCGCCGTCCCTGCCAAGCTGGTCAATCTGGTGGTGCGCTGAGCGCTCCCTATCAAAATAGTAAAAGGACCTCCCCGATATCGGGGAGGTTCTTTTACTGAATTTTCAACTGCACTTTTCGAAAAAAGCCGTGTGGAACTTGGACAAGATAGATTGCCTTCTCCGATACCGACAATCGGTCTATATTGTAAAGCAAGGAAGATCTAAAAAAGGACACCGGAGAATCCGATGTCCTTTTTTCTCTTTGGATGTCCTCACCTCAGACCGAAAGGTCCTCGATGAAAAGCTCTCTGACCGCGTTGGGATCGGCCTTGGGCTTATCCCGCTCGGCCAAGAACTTGGGAGCCACCTGGGGGAAAAGGGCGCAGCTGAGCACATCCTCGTCACTCTTGGTGATCGAAGCAAATTCTTCGCGATACTTGTCAAGCTCGGGAGACAGAAGGTCGGCAGGACGGCAGGTGATAACCTCGTCATCGCCGATCGCCTTCTTCCGCACCTCTTCGTTGACTTTGCCGGGAAGCATGCCGTACTCGCCGCGCAGAAGGCCCTTCGATTCCTTAGTGACCATCTTGTAGCGCTCGCCCGAAAGGACGTTGAGCACCGCCTGGCTGCCCACAATCTGGCTGGTAGGCGTCACCAGAGGCGGATAGCCGAAGTCCTTGCGAACCCGGGGCACCTCGGCCAGCACATCGTAATACTTATCCTCGGCCTTGGCCTGCTTGAGCTGAGAGATCAGGTTGGAGAGCATGCCGCCGGGAACCTGATAGAGCAAGGTATTGGGATCCACATTCAGAACCTTGGGATCCAGGAAACCCTGCGCCTTGAGCTTGGCGGCCACACCGCGGAAGTGAGCGGCGATATCGCTGAGCGACTCCAGCTTAATGCCGGTGTCGTACTCGGTTCCCTGCAGAGTCGCCACCATGGCCTCGGTGGAGGGCTGGGAGGTGCCGTTGGCAAGGGGCGAGAGGGCGGTATCGATGATATCCACGCCGGCCTGCACCGCCATGAGATAGGTCATATCGCCGGTACCGGTGGTGTTGTGGGTGTGCAGGTGAATCGGCACATGCACCTTTTCCTTCAGCGCCTTCACGAGGGAATAAGCGTCGTAGGGCAGAAGCAGGTTGGCCATATCCTTGATGCAGATGGTATCGGCGCCCATGGACTCTAACTTCATGGCCAGCTTCACAAAGTATTCCTCATTGTGAACCGGACTGACGGTGTAGCTGATGGCCGCCTCGCAGAGTCCGCCGTACTTCTTGGTGGCACGCATGGCCGCCTCCATGTTCCGGGGATCGTTGAGGGCGTCGAAGATACGGATCACATCGATGCCGTTCTCCACAGACTTCTTGACGAAGGCGTCCACCACATCGTCGGCATAGTGCTTATAGCCGAGGAGATTCTGTCCCCGGAGCAGCATCTGCAGACGGGTGTTGGGCATGGCCTTGCGGAGGGCACGGAGCCGCTCCCAAGGATCTTCCCCGAGGAAGCGCATACAGGAGTCGAAGGTTGCGCCGCCCCAGCACTCCAGGGACCAGTATCCCACCTGATCGAGAGCCTTGCAGGCGGGGAGCATATCCTCTAAACGCATCCGGGTAGCTGCCTGGGACTGATGGGCATCCCGGAGAATGGTATCGGTTATCAAAACTTTCTTTGCCATATCAAACTACCTCTCTTAACCGAAGAGTGCGATCAGCACACCGGCCGCAATAGCGGAGCCGATGACACCGGCCACGTTGGGTCCCATAGCGTGCATCAGAAGGAAGTTGCCGGGATTCTCCTCCTGACCCACCTTCTGGGAGACTCTGGCGGCCATCGGAACAGCGGAAACGCCGGCCGAGCCGATCAGGGGATTGATCTTCTTGCCCTCGGGCAGGAAGAGGTTCATGAGCTTGGCGATCAGAACACCGGAGGCGGTAGCAACACCGAAGGCCACCACACCCATCACGATGATCTTGATGGTCTTGAGGCTCAGGAAGGTGGCCGCCGTTGCGGTTGCACCCACCGAGATGCCGAGGAAGATGGTGACGATATTCATCAGCTCGTTCTGCGCGGTCTTGGAAAGCCGGTCACAGACGCCGCATTCCTTTAAGAGGTTGCCGAACATCAGGCTGCC
>CAZGQH010000083.1:0-6922 GCA_964527575.1 uncultured Lachnospiraceae bacterium | reverse complement strand
CGGAGCAAGCCGAATATAACCGCTATGCTCCCTATCTTATGAGCGGCGTTGATACCAATCCTTTACTTTGTGCCACAGAACGAAAGGAACTGGCAAAAGTCTTAGGCGCCGGAAAATGGAGTATTTTCGGAGGACACGGCTACCGAAAAGATTGGGAAAACAAATAAAAAATAACAAACCATAAAACCTGCAAGACTTATTATAAATTCAAAAAGTTTAAGATAATGAAAGAGAAATCAACGCCCGAGACTAATCGAAACATCTTCAAATTCTTCGAAGGGCTGGAAGATAACGCTGCCTTCGGCTTTACCATCGACGAAACGGGGCGCTTTGTTCCGGTCAAAAAAACCTGCTATACGCTCTTTTCCGGCGATCTCTATCCCTTTGTGGTCTTCGAAGAGGAGCTCTCTGCCCTCAATCAATACTGCTTTGAAACTGCCGAGACGCTGGAGAGAAACCGTCTTCTGGCAGAAGAAAAACTGGCGGCCTACCGCGCCTCCGAGGAGAACGACTCCCCAGACGGCTACTGCACGAGGTACGAGCTGATTCTGTCGGCAGAGGGCAAGCTTTTCCTATGGGAGACGATTTATTGGCACGCCGCCCAGCACCTCACCACCCTGCTCTATGCTTTTTTAGAGCGCACTCTGCACAAGATCGCGTTACTGATGAAAGAGACATCGAAAGAACAGCCGACTAATAAACCGAAAGACCGTCTTTTGTCCAAGCTTGAACAGTATCTGTCAAAGATCTTTGAGGACAGCGATACACTCTTTGCCGCAGCCCCCGAGAAAAAGGATGTGTTGGAGGCCGCCCGCAGACTGCGCAACAGCACCATGCACGGCGGAAGCTTTATACAGAACCCAGTTAATGGCGACTTCGAAGAAGAGCGTCCCGCCCTTCCCTTTTGCCTTGTCGAGTGGATCGATACGATCTCCTATATCCTCTGGAGAGCCGAAGCCGAATATCGGCGGCAAACCCCGATTTTATAAAACGCCCCATATCCAAAACAAACGCCCGATCGATTGGAAAAAAATCGATCGGGCATTTGCTGTAAAGTCACAGGAACTGCCTTCCTCACATGACAGTGATGGTATACTTGTATTCTTTTTTCTCGCCGGCCTCCAGAATGTTCTGCCAAGCGCGCTCTTCCAGCGTTCCCCTGAAGCCGACGCCGTCGCAGCGACCAAACCAGGGTTCAATGCAGACAAAGGGGCACTCCTTCTTATAAGGCGACCATACCCCCACCACAGGAGCATCAAAGGCCACCTCTACAAAGGGATCATAGGAGGCGTTGCAAAGCGAAATCTTATGTACCTGATCCTTTTCGAAAACCAGTGCGTCCTTGGCAAAGAGCTCCTCATCCAGACGGAGCATGTGGGTCGGCTGAATGCGCAGCACATCCCGGGTGCTGACCTCTTCCCCGGCGTAGCGGCCTTCGATAGCCGTCATAGTCTTGGGAATGCGGTCAAAATGTAAGAAACATTCCTCACGCTTGGAATCGACCGGAAGGTTAAACGCAGGATGTGCTCCGATGGAATAATACATCCTTCCCTCGCTTTTATTCTCCACCGTCCACGAAACATGAAGCTCGTTATTGAACAGACTGTACTCCACGGTCAGATTAAAATCGAAGGGATAGACCTCCTTTGTCTCTTCATTGGAAGACAGGCAAAAGGAGATCTTCGACCCCTCCTTCCCCACAAAGTCAAAGTCCATATCACGGGCAAAGCCGTGCTGCTTCGAAGGATAGGTCTTCTGATTATACTGATAACAATCGTTTACTAAAGCACCCACGAAAGGAAAGAGGATCGGCGAACGCCGCCCCCAGAATTCGGGGTCACCCTGCCAGAGGTATTCCTTCCCGTCCGAGCTTTTGACACTTTGAAGCTCGGCACCGTGATCCGAAACGGTTACCACCAAGCAGTTGTTGGATATGGTATGAATGGCCATTTCTCTCTCCATAGCTAAAAATAAATCTGCTCTATTATACTACAAAATGTCGAAAAATTCAACCATTTTTCAAAATTTCATCACAAAAAGGAAATTTATTCGTCCCGGCGGAGAGACTTTTATCATTTTGACCTATTTGTATATTTGAATAGTACACCAATTTCAGTCTTGCTCTCTCCCTATCGCATATAGATTCAGATCCCAGGCGGGAAACCCGGCAAAACGGCGCAGGAAAAACCGGTATCCGCAGCCGAGAGAGGCAAGATAAAGCGGAAGCTTGAAAAGATCTTCACTGCGGTGATAGAGGGACACCAACAGGTCGGGACGATGGCGGCGAAGCGTTTCTTGGCTTCCTTGCAGCGCATCATACTCATTGCCTTCCACATCATACTTGATGTAATCCACCCGTTCCCCCAAAAGAAGACTGTCCAGCCGCCTGACAGGAATCGGAACGCTGCAAACACCCCTCCCGCCTCCCGTATCAATCCGGGCATTGCGGTTTCCGGTGGCCTCAAAAAAGACCTCTCCGTCGGTTTTCCCGGCAGCAGCCTGATGCAGCTCCACAAAATCGAGCGCGTTTTCCTCCACATAGCGGGAAAGCCGCTTAAAATTTTTCGGATCGGGCTCTAAGGAAATGATCCGGGAAAGCCCCGGGAAAAAGCGGCGAAACTCCTCTATGCTGTCCCCGGTATATCCGCCGAGATCGACGCAGGCACGGTAGCCCTCCGGCCGGAGGATTTCGGCATAGACCTCCTCCGGCGAAGAGCATGATTTTTCCAGATAAGAGAGCTTTCCGGTCAGCTTGAAGGCGATTATCTCATCCCAGAGCTTCCGAGAGGCCTCGTCGGCCAAAATCTCCCGCACTTCCCGGAAAAAGGGGCGGTTGGTCTCATAGAAAGAAGAATCAAAGAGAGACTCCCCCGCCACCGGCACATCCGGAATATAGAGTTCATACTCACGGTCAAGCGAACGTACACGCTCCATCACCTCGGGCAGTGAGCTGGCGAAGGCTACCAAAATGATAAAATCCCGGTATTTTACCCTCACCTCTTCGAAGGTCAGAACCCGCTTTCCGCGAAAAAATTGCCCCCGCACAAATCCATCGGAGGCAAAATAATCGGCCACGCCCACACCGCGCCTTGCCAGCTCATCGGTGATTTTGTCGGCACCGTTTCCCATGCCGTATAGCACCACCGGCTTCTCTGTCCCGGCAAGGGTTGTCCAGAGGTCATTCATCGCGCTGTGAGAAGGTGCAGAGCGTTATCATAGAGAATCGCCTGCTTGGTCTTATCGTCCCAATCCTGCCTGTCAAAAAGCTTCCGATATTCGGCGATGGTCATGACCGGAAAATCGGTTCCAAACATCACACGATCGGTGCCACAGGCGAGGGTCAATTCTTTCGCCCGCTCGGGCGACATAGCCCAGAGAGCGCTGGAATTGTCGTACCAGAGGTTTTCCTTGCCGTACAAGAGAGCCGATGCCTCCTCCCAGGCGCGATAACCGCCCAAGTGAGAGGCGATCACCTTCAGCTTCGGAAAGGCCTCGGTGAGCTTCGCCAGCTTGCGAGGCTCGGAGAAGCGATAGCGCTCCCGGTCATCTCCCATGTGAAAATTGATGATAAAGCGACCCTCCGCCGCCTCACAGATGCGGTACATCCGCTTGTCCAAAAGATCGAATCCCTGAATGTCCGGGTGAATCTTGATGCCACAGAGTCCCAGCTTTTCACAGCGGTCGAGCTCCTCCTCCACCTCTTCAAACTCCTGATGAAGAGCGGCAAAGCCGAAGGCCTCATAGCCCTTTTCCCGGGCCGCCACCACCCGGCCGGCAATGTAATCGTTGATGTTTCTGACCTGACGCGCCGAGGTCGCCACCGAAAAAAGCAGAAAGCCCTGGGTATGGTTTTCCTCACACTCCCGGATATAGCCGTCAAAGGTAGCAGCCCCCGGCACCTCAAACTCGTAAAACTTTCCCAGTGCCACCCGCGCCTTCTCCGCAATCGCGTCGGGATAGACATGCACATGCGCGTCAAAAACTTTGTATTCCATGAATTTTCACTCTTTTCCTGTCGGACGCCGGTCAGCCGGCGTCCCCATAAAACTCGTTATAAATCGCTTTAATGACCTGGGTCATGTCGTTCTCCGCCACACTCAGAATGATATTAAACTCGCTGGAGCCCTGATCGATGGTCCGGATGTTCACACCGGCGTCCGCCACGGCTTTGAATACCCGGGCCGCCGTACCCACCCGGTTCACCATGCCGCGTCCCACCACGGCAATCAGCGCAAGCCCCTCTTCCAACTGAATGCTGTCGGGCTCCACTACCCGGCAGATCTCGTTGATTACCATGTCACGCTTGGGCGAGAGTGCGTCGGTGGAAGCGATGACCCCCACCGAATCGATGCCCGAAGGCAGATGCTCAAAGGAAATGCCGTGGTTCTCAAAAACCTGGAGCACCCGGCGGCCGAAGCCCACCTGACTGTTCATCATATCTTTCTCGATTGTCAGCACCGAAAAACCCCGCCGCCCGGCAATCCCCGTAATCGGGGCCGCGTCGGCCTGCCGGTCGGCATGGGCAATAATCATGGTGCCCTTGTCCTCCGGCTGGTTGGTATTGCGGATGTTGATGGGAATCCCCGCCATGCGCACCGGGAAAATGGCGTCCTCATGCAGGACATTGGCCCCCCGGTAGGAGAGCTCCCGCAGCTCATGGTAGGTAATCACTTCGATATTCTTCGGATTTTCCACAATGCGGGGGTCGGCCACCAAAAAGCCCGAAACATCGGTCCAGTTCTCATAAAGATCGGCCTCGCAGGCGCGCGCCACCACCGAACCGGAGATGTCGCTGCCCCCTCTGGTGAAGGTCTTCACCCGCCCGTCGGCAAGGGCGCCGTAAAAGCCGGGAATCACCGCGTTGTGGTGCATCTTCAGCACCGTCGACATGACTTTCTGCGTTTTGTAAACATCGAGCATCCCGTCCTCCTCAAAGAAGAGTACATCGGCAGCATCGATAAAGTCATAGCCTAATGCCTTTGCCAGAACAATGCCGTTGAGATATTCACCGCGACTGGCCATATAGTCGGCGTCGGTTCCCTCAGCCAGATGCTCCTCAATCACCCGGAACTCCTCCGACAGATCGAGAGAAAGCGAAAGCCCGTCGATAATCGCCTGATAACGCTCTCGGATCACCGAAAGCACAGCGCAATAATCCCCGCCCATTTTGGCGGTATTGAAGCACTCATAGAGCTTGTCGGTGACCTTGAAGTCCCCGTCGAAGCGCTTGCCCGGCGCCGAAGGCACCACATACCGGCGGGTCTCGTCATCCTTGATGATGCGAATCACCTTTTCAAACTGCTTCGCATCGGCCAACGAGCTTCCCCCAAATTTGACGACTTTTATGTAATCGGTTTTCAATGCCTAAATCCTCCAGAATTGCCTTGATACAGTACACGCTACATTATATGAAATCTTTCGGGGATTGTCAAGCGTATTCTTTGCGAAAGTCTGATGAAAAAACAGATTTTCGGACAAAATATTTTACTTATATCCGATTGATTTCCTGTGCAGGATATGCTATAATAATTTGGTTTAAAATTGTCTTTGGACACAAGAAACGCGATGGGAGGTGTTTTTTATCGAACTCACTGCCAATGAAATTGCTTTGATGATCGGGGAAAAAGAGTACTCGACCCTCAAGCAGAAACTGAATGAAGAAAACGCCGTCGACATCTCCATGCTTTTTGCGGAGTTGCCGGAAAATCTTCTCCCGATCGCCTTCCGATTATTATCCAAGGAACTTGCTGCCGAAACCTTTGTCGAAATGGAGAGCGATGCCCAGGAGCTGCTTGTCCGTTCCTTCAGCGACAGCGAACTACGAGGTGTCACCGAGGAGCTCTTCTATGACGACATTGTAGACATTCTGGAAGAAATGCCGGCCAATCTCGTCAAGCGGATCTTAGCCAATGCCACCACCGAAACCCGCGCCTCGGTCAATGCCCTTCTGAAGTACGCCTCCGACTCCGCCGGTGGTATCATGACCCTTGAATATGTGCGGCTGCAGCCCACCATGACGGTCAGTCAGGCCTTCGAGCGCATCAAGCGCGTGGGGGTGGACAAGGAGACCATCTACACCTGCTACGTCACCGATGCCAATAAAAAGCTTCTCGGCGTGGTCACCGTCAAGGACATGCTGCTGGCCGACGCCGACCGCCTTATCCTCGACATCATGGAAACCAATGTAGTCTTCGCTTACACCCACGAGGACAAGGAGACGGTTGCCAAGACCTTCATTGACTACGGCTTCCTAGCCCTTCCCGTGGTGGACAACGAGAACCGCCTGGTCGGCATCGTCACCTACGACGACGCCATGGATGTCATCAGCGAGGAGAGCGAGGAAGACATGCAGATCATGGCGGCTATCACGCCGACCGACACGCCCTACCTGAAGACCTCGGTCTTTTCCATCTGGAAGGCGCGTATTCCCTGGCTGTTGCTCCTTATGATCTCCGCCACCTTCACCGGCCTGATCATCGCTTCCTTTGAGAACGCGCTGGCCGCCTCGGTAGCGCTCACCGCCTTTATCCCCATGCTGATGGACACCGGCGGTAACTCCGGCTCCCAGGCCTCGGTCACCATCATTCGCGGCATTTCCTTAGACGAGATCGCCTTCCGGGACATCTTCAAGGTGATCTGGAAGGAGCTTCGCGTCTCCTTTTTCTGCGCGATTACTCTGGCTGCCGCCAGCTTTGTGAAAATCATTCTGGTGGATATGCTCTTAATCCAGAACACCCTCACCTTCTCCACCGAGGGCTTTCTCATCACCTCGGTAGTCTGCCTGACCCTGGTGGTCACGGTTATGGTGGCAAAATTCATCGGCTGTACCCTGCCGATCTTGGCGAAAAGGCTGGGCTTTGACCCCGCCGTCATGGCCAGCCCCTTTATCACCACCATTGTGGACGCTATCTCGCTTTTGGTC
>CAZGQH010000082.1:1396-6985 GCA_964527575.1 uncultured Lachnospiraceae bacterium | reverse complement strand
GATAGCCCAGAAACGCCTTGTGGCCGAAGGCGCGGAGCAGTTCCTCCAGCGGCAGAAGACGAAGCGTCTTTCCCCCCTCTAAAGGATAGAGCCGGCTCAGCGAATCGTTGGGCGCCATGACCCCGATCATCCGGCGGCCGTTCTTTTCCAGCTCATAGAGCCCATACAGCTTTTTGTTCTCGAACTGCATCAGAGGATGCTTGGCGTCGAGCACCATCAGAGAGAGAAGAGGCAAAACCTTCTCCAAAAAGACAGCCTCCCCGAGCCGCCGCTCCTCCCGCGTGAGATCCCGGGCGCGAAGAAGCAGAATATTCTCTTCCGCAAGCTCCTGGCAGAGGGTGGAAAAGACGGCAGACCGCCGCCGGTAGAGCCGCTCTGCCAGCGGAAGGAGCGCCTCCAGTTGTTTTTTTGCCGTGAGGCCGGTTTTGTTCTCCTTCGCCTCCGGGGAGGAAATCGCCTCGTGGACAAGACTCCCCACCCGCACCATAAAAAACTCATCGAGATTGGAGGAAAAGATCGACAGAAAACGGAGGCGCTCCAGTAACGGGTTTTCTTCCGCCCGGCACTGATCGAGCACCCGCCGGTTGAAGAGCAGCCAACTGTACTCCCGATTGATGAAGATATCCCGGATCAGCCTTGTTTTCTTTGTTTTCGGGGATGCCATGGGACCCTTCCTCTTTTTTCGAAAATTTGTTTTACTGTTGATACCCTATGCGGATTTCTTTTTGCGGGAGGATTTTTCCTTCGTCTCCCCCTCGCCCTCTTCCGGCTTTTTCGCCCGCCTTCCCCTTCCGGAGGAAGGCGGTGCAGGAGACTTTTCTCCCTCGTCCTCGGTGGGATACGAGAGGCGGATTCTCTCTTTCTTCGAGAAGTCGTAGCACTCCCCTTCGGTCTTTCCATCGAAAACAAGGCGCAGAAAGCCCTCTTTTACGCCCCGTTCACTGACGATCGCCCGCTCAAGATCAAAACGCTTGAAGAGCGTCTTCAAAAAGAGAGCGGCAGGCAGAAGCAGCGAGAGCTTTTCGGGTGCCTCGCTTAAAATCAGCTGAGAGCGGCGCTCCCCCTCCAGCAGAAAGTCCACAAAGCGGGAAAAGCTCTTTCTGTGGATGACCCGCTCGCCATCCTCCCGCTCGGCACCGATAAAAGCGGCATAAACTGCATAGACCGCCAGAGCCGAAGCGCCCGCTGTCACGAGGGTATCATATTGATCCGCACCCGGCAGCTTCTCCTTGCGGTATCGATCCTTCAGAAAGCTTTTGATGGCCTTGGCCTCCTCCGGGGTGGGCAAAGTCTTCTTGACAAAACGTCCGACCAGATCGAAGAGACCAAAGTCAAGAGAGCGCATATCGGTACGCTCGCTCTTGGAGAGGTCGCAGAACTCCACGCTCTTGCCGCCCATATCGACTAAAATCGCCCGGGGATAGGCCGCATAATAGCGGTTGGCCAGAAAGTCGCAGTAGGCTTCGGTCTCCCCGTCGAGATAGCAGACCCCAAAACCGGTAGTCTCGGTGACGGCGTTTTCGATCTCTTCCCGGTTGGCGATATGCCGAAGAAGCGCCGTAGCGATGAGAAAAGAGCGTCTTACTCCTAAACCCTCACAGGTTCTTTTGATCTCACAGAGGGCATCGGTGAGCTTTCCGATCCCCCGGGCCGACAGCTTTTCCCCCGCCATGTAGGAGAGAAAACCGATGTGCAGCCGCTCCCGCAGAAGGATTTCGGTCTTCTCGTTTCGCACCGAGGCAATGAGATAGGAAAGCCCGCTCGAGCTGATATCGATCACCGCATATTTCATGGAAAAATCACCTCACACAAAGATAGCTCCGCCGACGCGGAAGTAAAATAGCCTGTCCGCTCCTATCGAATCCTTTCGCCGAAGGACACGCCGATATCCTTGGCGAAGCGGACGAGCTGTCCTGCGGGATCGACAAATTTATAGCGTCCCGCCACCTCGGACAGGGCGTTATAGACGATTCGGTCGCCGCTGACCGCCACGGTGATGCCGAAGCGCCCCTCGGCAAAAAGCCTTGCGGCCTCGCCGCCCAGACGGGAGGCCAGCAGCCGGTCGTAGGCGGAGGGGGTTCCTCCCCGCTGCAGATACCCTAACACCGTCTGCCGGGTCTCGATGCCGGTGCGCTCGCCCAGAAGCTCGGCCAGATGGGGTGTCACGGTGGTCTCGCCCCGCTCGCTCCGCACAAAGAGCCGCTCACGCTTTTTGAGCGCCGCCTCCCCGGCCAGCAGCGCCCCTTCGGCCACGGCGATAATCGAACAGCGCCCCTCCTCACGCCTGCGGCGAAGCACCGCTTCCGAGACCGCCTCGGGGGAAAAGGGAATCTCGGGAATCAGGATCACATCGGCGCCGCCGGCAAGCCCGGCGTGCAGGGTCAGCCAGCCCGCCTTATTTCCCATTACCTCCACCAGCATGGTGCGGTCGTGACTTTCCGCCGTGGTGCGGATGCGGTCGATACTCTCGGCGGCCACCTCCACCGCCGTCTGAAACCCAAAAGTCATGTCGGTACCGAAAATATCGTTGTCGATGGTTTTGGGAAGACCGATCACCGGGCAGCCCTCGGCATAGAGCAACGCCGCGTTTTTGTGGGTGCCAGCCCCGCCCAGGGTGAAAAGACAGTCAAGCTTCAGTTTCTCAAAGTTGTCCACCATTTTTTTAAGTTTGGAGGTTCCGTCCTCCTCAGGATGGGTCATCTGCCTGAAGGGCTGGCGGGAGGTGCCGAGAATCGTGCCGCCAAGACTTAAAATATCGGCAAAATCCTTTCGCACAAGGGGATGACTCTCCCCCCGGATCAGTCCGGCATAGCCGTCCGGAATTCCGACGATTTCACAGCCCGGCATATTTTCTGAGACATACAGACCGATGGCGCGGATCACCGCGTTCAGCCCTGCACAATCGCCTCCGCTGGTCAGAATTCCGATCTTCATCTTTTGTTACCTCGTAAATAATTTTGCGGTCCCTCTCTCTTTCTCTCTGCCTATCCTGCTTGTCCGCCCGGTTTTCGGCCGACCGGTTTTCCGGTCGGCCGAAAACCGGTCAGCCAAGCAGCACGTCAAGAAGCATCATGAAGGAAAATCCCAAAGCAAAGGAGAGGACACCGAAAGAAGAGTTTTTCTCTTCTCCCATGGCGGGAATCAGCTCACTGACCACCACATAGAGCATGGCGCCGGCAGCAAAGCTGAGAAAGTAGGGCAGAAGCGGCAGCACAAGGCTGGCGGCAAGCAGGGTGAGCAGAGCGCCGACCGGCTCTACGGCGCCCGACATTACACCCAAGAAAAAGGATTTTCCTTTCCCCATACCGCCGCTTGCCAGCGGAAGGGAGATGATCGCCCCTTCGGGCAGATTCTGAATGGCAATTCCGAGAGAAAGTGTGAAGGCACCGATTGCCGTGATGCCCTCCTCTCCCGCCAAAAGCCCCGCCAGCACGGCCCCTACCGCCATGCCCTCGGGCAGATTGTGTAAAGTCACCGCCAAGACAAGCATCCGGCGGCGGTGACGGCCTGCGGCTTCTCCTTCCCCCACCCTTGCGGCGCCCGCTGTAAGCTGCTGCACCACCTTATCAAGAAAAAGCAGAAAGAGAAAGCCGATCCACAGCCCGCCCACGGCGGGCAGTGCCTTCGAAAAACCCTGGTCGGAAGCTCCCTCCATGGCGGGAATCAGAAGGCTCCAGATCGAGGCTGCCACCATTACCCCGGCGGCAAAACCGGAAAGAAGAAGTTCAAAGCGGCGGTTCAGACCGCCCCTGACAAAAAACACGCAGGCGGCGCCCAGCGCCGTTCCGAAAAAGGGAATAAAGATTTCTGTTAGCACGTCTTGCATTGTCAACCTCAAAACCGCGCGAAAAACAGAGCCGCGCTTATTGTTTCGGCAGAGAGTTTTGCCTTGCTGTCAGTATATTCCCTTTCTTTCTTTTTGTCCCCTTCTCCTCCCTTTCTTTATCCTCTCTCCTCTTTGACCTCAAAAAAGCCCTGCGGATGGTCGCAGACCGGGCAGCGCTCCGGGGCAGACATGCCCACGGCAATATGCCCGCAGTTGCGACATTCCCAGACTTTCACCGAACACTTGGTGAAGACCTTGGCGCTCTCCACGTCCGAGAGCAGCGCCCGATAGCGGTCCTCATGGCGCTTCTCGATCTCGGCCACCATGCGGAACTTTTCCGCCAGCTCGGAAAAGCCCTCCTTTTCGGCGGTCTCGGCAAAGCCCGCATACATATCGGTCCACTCGTAATGCTCCCCGGCCGCCGCCGACTTCAGATTCGGGGCCGTCGTGGAAATTCCGTTCAGCTCGCGAAACCAGATCTTGGCGTGAGCCCTCTCGTTTTCCGCCGTCTCAAGAAAGATGGCGGCGATCGCTTCGTAACCCTCTTTTTTGGCTGCCGATGCGAAATAGGTGTATTTGTTGGTGGCCTGGGATTCCCCGGCAAAGGCAGCCTGTAAGTTCTTCTCGGTCTCGGTCCCCGCATACTTGGAAAAACGGCTGTCCGCCACCTCTTCGATAACGCTTCCCCGCGCCTGACAACGGGGACAGACGATCTCCACCCCTTCCGGAAGTTCAAAAACCTCGCCGCAGACCTTGCATTTGTATGTTTTCATCATTAATACCCCTCTCTCGAAAACTTTTTCTTTGCTCTTTTGTATGGTATTCCCTCTTTCTTCCAAGATTATGCACCGGTTGTCCGAAAGCTTTTCTGCAAAGAAATTTGACAAACAGATCGGAATATGATATCATGGAGGAAATAGAAGGAAACAAAGGAGGCTCCCCATGCTGACCACCACCTACTCCGCCGCCCTTTTCGGTGTGGACGGCTTTCCGGTGACCATTGAGACCAAATTTGACGACAAACTGCCCAAATACGAGGTCGTGGGACTGCCCGACAATTCGGTGAAGGAGTCAAACGAGCGGATCTACAATGCCATTCTGTCCAGCGGCTTCAAGTTCCCCTACGGCTCGATTGTCATCAACTTAGCACCTGCCGACGTGAAGAAGACCGGCTCCTCCTTTGACCTTGCCATGCTGGTTGGAATCCTCTCCGCCTCCCGCCTCATCAAAACCGACGTCTCGGACAAATGCTTTTTAGGGGAGCTCTCCCTGTCCGGAGAGGTGCGCCCGGTACGGGGCGTGCTCTGCATGTGCCTCGCCGCCAAGCGCAAAGGACTGAAGCGTGTCTATGTCCCGGCGGAAAACGCACGGGAGGCCTCGGCGGTGGAGGGCATCGACATCTATCCCGTGAAACAGGTGACCGAACTGGTCTCGCTTCTGAACGGCTTCACCGAAGCCGAGCCGCTGCGCTTTGACCGGGAGCTTTTCAAAAGGGCTCTCCGCACCGGGAACGCAGGGCTCGACTTTGCCGATGTCAAGGGCCAGGAACGGGCAAAACGCGCCATTGAGATCGCCGCTGCGGGCGGCCACAACCTTCTTCTCATCGGCCCGCCCGGCACCGGCAAATCGATGCTGGCCAAGCGGATTCCCTCGATCCTTCCTGAGATGACCTTTGAGGAGGCCCTGGAGACCACCCAGAGCCATTCGATTGCCGGCACCCTTCCCGAGGGACAGTCGCTGCTCACCCTCCGCCCCTGCCGCCC
>CAZGQH010000082.1:0-1386 GCA_964527575.1 uncultured Lachnospiraceae bacterium | reverse complement strand
ACCACACCATGTCGGCAGCTGCCCTGTCAGGGGGCGGCTCGATCCCCATGCCCGGGGAGGTGTCGCTGGCTCACAACGGCGTTCTCTTCTTAGACGAGCTGCCCGAGTTTTCCAAGCAGGTCACCGAAACCCTGAGGCAGCCTTTGGAGGACGGTTCGATCACCATCAGCCGCGCACTGGCACGCTTCCGCTTTCCCTCCTCCTTCATGCTGGTCTGCGCCATGAATCCCTGCAAATGCGGCTATTTCGGCCATCCAACCCGTCCCTGCACCTGCAAAAGCGCCGAGATTCAGAAGTATATGGCCAAGATCAGCGGCCCGCTTCTCGACCGCATCGACATTCAGATCGAGGTGCCCTCCCTCTCCTATGAGGAGATGGCGGATACATCCCCCGCCGAGAGCTCCGAGAAAATCCGGGAACGGGTGAACGCCGCCCGGCGCCTCGCCCGGCAGCGCTTCTCTGCCGACGGGCTGACCCTTTTCTCCAACAGCGCCATGTCCGCCCCCGAAATCCGCCGCTACTGCGCCCTCGACAAAGAGGCCGCCGACTTACTCAAAACCGCCTTCAACACCCTCGGTCTCTCCGCCCGGGGGCACGACCGCATCCTGCGGGTAGCCCGCACCATCGCCGATCTGGCAGGCAGCGAGAAAATCGGCGCGCCCCATATTGCCGAGGCCATCCAGCTCCGCAGCCTCGACCGGAAATATTGGTAAGATTGGCTCAGTACAGTATGATTTTCGCCAAAAGAGGATGCGGCCGATTGGCAGACCTGCCGATCATAGTCAGATTATTGGATCGGAGCGACGATCTTTTTTGGCTGCGGTCCTTCCCCCTGCGCCGGTAGGGCGGAGACGAACCCCCTTCTCCGATAAAAATTGGCAGGATTATAAAAGAAATCCCTCCTCCGGGCATTTTCCGAACGAGGGATTTTTTGCATTCCGACCTTGCGCCCCGCGGCGATAGGCCGCCGCTTGACAGAACAGGCAAGACGCGCTATAATAAATTATCATCATAAACCGGAGGGATTCATGGAAGAGAGCCGCAAGATCGAGCCGATTGCCCACATCCGAACCGATTTCAAAGAAAAATTCGGCATTCCCCGCCAGAGCGGGCGGGTGGAGACTCTGGGGCGCATCGTCTTCTGTCCCGCCTACCGGGACCGGGAAGCGCTGCGGGGAATCGAGGAATTTTCCCATCTCTGGCTGCTCTTCGACTTCTCGCTTTCCCACCGGGAGAGCTTTCGCCCCACCGTGCGTCCGCCCCGGCTGGGGGGAAACCGCCGGGTGGGGGTCTTTGCCAGCCGCTCCCCCTTTCGACCCAACGCCATCGGCCTCTCCTAGGTCAGGCTGACCGGAATCGAAGAGAGCGCCGAGGGGCCTCTTCTCC
>CAZGQH010000081.1:0-7035 GCA_964527575.1 uncultured Lachnospiraceae bacterium | reverse complement strand
CCTTCCCCGTTCTCCCGCAGGGAGAAACGGAAGACCGGCACCTCCACGCTCATGCGGTTCTGAAAAGAGACCTCCAGCGCTGCCTCCCGCTTGGGAAGCATCAGCGCCTCCTCCAGCATCTTCCGGGAGGAGAGAGAGGCGGCAAGACTCATGGAGCGCTGCACACCGGCAAGACGCGCCTCCACGCTTTCCCGCAGCTCCTTGTTGGCGCGGACAATGTCGAGAAACTGTTTCATCAGCTCGTCCCGTTTGTCCTTCAGAAGCTTGTGCCCCCGCCGGGCGGTAGAAAGCTTGCCCTGCAGCTTCTTCATCTCCATGCGGGTAGGATTCACGCGGATCTCCGCCATACACTCACGCCCTTTCCGGCTCAACCTGAGCCACCCTTATCGGGTATTTCCCTTTTCGGGACTTATTTTTCGCCTTGCGGGTAGTATTTTTCGATCATCTGGGGTTTGATTCGCTTGAGCTCACTCTTCGGCAGGATCGACAGGAGTTTCCATCCCAGATCGAGGGTCTCTTCGATCGACCGGTCGGTGTCAAAGCCCTGATTGATATACTGCTTTTCGAATTCGTCCGAGAACTTGGCGTAGAGCCGGTCCACCGGCGTCAGCGCCGCCTCGCCCAAAACCACCATCAGCTCCTTGGCCTCCTTGCCCCGGGCATAGCTGGCGAAGAGCTGGTTCATGGTGCTGGCGTGATCCTCCCGCGTTTTTCCCTCACCGATGCCCTTGTCTTTTAAGCGGGAGAGAGAGGGGAGAACATCCACCGGCGGCAGATAGCCTTTGCGGTAAAGCTCCCGGGAGAGGATGATCTGTCCTTCGGTGATGTAACCGGTCAGGTCGGGGATGGGATGGGTCTTGTCGTCCTCGGGCATCGTCAGAATGGGAATCATGGTGATGCTTCCCTGCGACCCCAGCTTCCGCCCTGCCCGCTCGTAGAGGGTGGCGAGGTCGGTGTAGAGATAGCCCGGATAGCCCCGGCGGCCGGGAACCTCCTTCCGGGCGGCCGAAACCTCCCGCAGTGCCTCCGCATAGTTGGTGATGTCGGTGATGATGACTAAGACATGCATGTCGTGATCGAAGGCCAGATGCTCGGCGGCGGTCAGCGCCATACGGGGGGTCATAATCCGCTCGATGGCCGAGTCGCTGGCCAGATTGATAAAGAGCACCGTCCGGTCGATGGCGCCGGTGCGGACGAAGTCGTTCGTAAAGAAATCGGCTTCCTCAAAGGTGATACCCACGGCGGCAAAAACCACGGCAAACTTGTCATCCTTACCCCGCACTTTGGCCTGCCGGGCAATCTGCGCCGCCAGATTGGCGTGGGGCAGACCGGAGGCCGAGAAGATCGGCAGCTTCTGACCGCGCACCAGCGTATTCAGTCCGTCAATGGTGGAAATGCCGGTCTGAATAAACTCCGAAGGATAGGCGCGGGCGGCGGGATTCATGGGCACGCCGTTGACATTCATGGTCTTTTCGGGCAGGATGCGGGGGCCGCCGTCAACCGGCTCTCCCATGCCGTTAAAGACCCGCCCCAGCATGTCGGCGGAAACCGGCAGCTCTACCCCATGTCCGGAAAAGCGCACCTTACTCTCGGCCAGATTGATGCCGGCTGCCGAGTCGAAGAGCTGTACCAGCACGTTGGAACCGTTGACCTCCAGCACCCGGCAGCGGCGCTTTTCTCCGCCCGGAAGCTCAATTTCCCCAAGCTCGTCATATTTGACGCCGTCCACCTGCTTGATCAGCATCAAAGGGCCGGCTACTTCCTCTATGGTTTTATATTCTTTGATCATATCCGAATCGATCCTTTCCTAATCTGACAACAGGCTTATGTGCAAAAGAGAGCTCCTGTCGGCAGCATAAATCCGCTGTCCGCATTAAGCCTCGCGGAGAAGATCCTCCACGGTATCGTCTTCCCGGGAAGCGAGCAGTGCTCCGATCTCCCGGTCGATGTCCTCCTTGATGGCGGCATAGGCCTCCGAGACCGCGCTCTCGGCCACCGCCTTGGCGCGGCCGATCTTCTCCCGGCAGGGGAGATTCGAGAGGGCCTCGATATCCGCACCCTTCCCGATGGCTGCCTTCGCCTTCTCTCCGAAGGTGAGAATCAGGTCGGCCAGCGCCGCCTGCTTCTCCAGGGAAGCGTAGGCGTCCCCCTGATCGAAGGCGTTCTGCTGCAAATAGTCTTCCCGGATCGAACGGGCCACCTCCAGCGTCAGGCGGTCAGAGGGAGAGAGGGCGTCCACACCCACCAGCTTGACGATCTCGTCCAGCTCGCTCTCCTCCTGCAGAAGCCGCATCATCTCGGAGACCTGCTCGCTCCAGCGGCGGAAGATCTTATCGGAGAACCAGCGGTCGAGCCGTTCCCGATAGAGGGAATAGGAGTTCAGCCAGTTGATGGCGGGAAAATGCCGGCGATAGGCCAGCGAGGAATCAAGCCCCCAGAAGACCTTGACAATCCGCAGAGTGGCCTGGGTCACCGGCTCGGACAGATCGCCGCCGGGAGGCGAAACGGCGCCGATGGCGGCCACGGCCCCCTGCCGGCCTTCGGAGCCGAGACAGACCGTCCGCCCCGCCCGCTCGTAAAACTGGGCAAGCCGGGAAGCGAGATAGGCAGGATAACCCTCCTCACCCGGCATTTCCTCCAACCGTCCGGACATCTCACGCAGCGCCTCCGCCCAGCGGGAGGAGGAGTCGGCGATGACCGCCACCGAGTAGCCCATATCCCGGAAATACTCCGCGATGGTGATGCCGGTATAGATCGAGGCCTCACGGGCCGCCACCGGCATATCCGAGGTGTTGGCGATGAGCACGGTGCGCTTCATCAGAGGCTCCCCGCTCCGGGGATCCTTCAGCTCGGGAAATTCCCGCAAAACATCGGTCATCTCGTTGCCGCGCTCGCCGCAGCCCACATAGACCACGATGTCCACATCGCTCCACTTGGCGATCTGATGCTGCACCACCGTCTTGCCGCTGCCGAAGGGGCCGGGCACGCAGGCGGTGCCGCCCTGCGCGATGGGGAAGAAGGTGTCGATCGAGCGCTGGCCGGTAATCATGGGGATATCGGGGGGAAGCTTCTTGGCAAAGGGGCGCGCCCGGCGAACCGGCCACTTCTGCATCAAAGTGAGCTCCACTTCCCTGCCGTCCTCACACCGCATCTTTCCCACCGGCTGCGTCACGGTGTAATCGCCGCTCTGCAGCGAGATAATTTCGCCCGACAGGCCGGGCGCCAGCATAATCTTGTGCTGCACCATGGGGCTCTCATCCACAAGCCCGTAGATATCGCCCCCCACAATCTTATCGCCCGGCGAAAGGGTGGCCTCAAAATGCCATATCTTTTCCCGATCAAGGGCAGGGACATCGATTCCCTTGATGATGTTGGGACCGTAAAGCTCAAAAATCTTGTTTAAGGGGCGCTGAATGCCGTCGTAAATGCTCTCGATCAGACCCGGACCCAGCTCCACCGAAAGGGGAGCGCCGGTGGAGACCACCCGGTCTCCCCGCCCGATGCCCGCCGTCTCCTCGTAGACCTGAATCGACGCCCGGTCCTTGTGCATCTCGATGATCTCGCCGATCAGCTTGGCCTCGCCCACGCGGACCACATCAAACATATTGGCCTCCCGCATACCCTCGGCGATGACCAGAGGGCCGGAAACCTTGACAATTCTTCCTTCAACCATGTTCTTTCCCTTTCCCGTCTTTTTTCGGGTGTTTATGAAGAGTTTTCAGCCGCCGTTTGAACCTCTCAAAATGCCCGTCCTTTTCAAAAGGCCAGCCTTTTTGATAAGTTCTTTTCTGTCAATAGTCCCCCATCAGGAGTCCTTGAAAAGAATGTCGGCGCCCACGGCCCGCTCCACCGACCGCTTGATATTGGCAAGGCCGTAGCCCGTTGTCCCCTTCTTCCCGGGAATCACGATGACCGCCGGCAGAGGGGAATCCTTATAGAGACCGATCAAGTCGGAAATATCTCTGGCATAATCCTCCACCACAAAGAGGATTGCGTAATCTTCTTTCGCCCGGCGCTGAAGCTCCCGCCCGGCTTCTTCGGCATTTTTGACCGGAAAGACCGAAAAGCCCAGCGCCAGAAAGCCGATCACGCTCTCGGTATCGCCGATCACACCGATTTTATATTCCATCACAGCTCCCTCAGTCTTTCCCGGATAAATTCTGCCGAAAAACCGGCCCGCTTGGCGGCCAGCAGCAGACGGAGGTTTTTCACCTCATATTCCCGACGCACCAGAAAGGCCGCCACCACCTCCGGGCCATAGACCCTCTGCCCGCCCTGTTTCAGGGCGGCAAGATAGAGATCGTCCGCCCGTCTTTCCAGAACGGCGAAGGGAAGAGCGGCTGCCTCAGCAAGAGGCGAGAAGGGACCGGCCGCAAGCCGCCGGAAAAAGGCCGCGCTGTCCTGCCGGAAGGCGTCGGCAAAATCGCCCTCGGCAAGCGTTCCTCCCGCTATAAAGAAGCGAAGGAAGGTCTCCCCTCCCCGCTCACCCAAGCGAAGCGCGCGAAAACAGGTCAGAAGATTGACAAGGTCGATCCGAATGCGAACAATGCCGGAAAAGCTTTTCAGGCCGTACCTCTCGGATAAGGCCAGCATATCCGCAAAGACTGCCCGGTCGAGCAGCCGGTCGATCTCCTGAGGATCCCGGGAGGAGAGATAGGAGAGAAGCGCCTCCGGCGCCGCCTTCTGCATCGCCTCCGGCAGGGGGGAGAAATCCCGCTTTGTCACCATAGCGGCGATCTCCTCCTTCGAAAAGCGGCCAAGCCCCAGAAAGAGGCGGTCAAACTCCTCTCCCGACAGAGTGCCCCCCTGCAGCGAGCACTTGATGGCGCTCTTCAGGTTGTGGCAGTCGTAGGGGAGGAGAAGAAAGGAGAAGAGCGCCGGGTCGGGCACGCTTTCCGACACCAGCAAGAAGGCCTCCCGCAGATAGGCATCGAGGGTAGCCTCGATATCGGCTTCTCCGTCAGAGTCGCGCTCAACCGCAAGGCCGCTTTCCGAAAGGATCCGGAGGGCGGCCTCAAAATCGCCCGCCTCGGCCATACGGGAAAAGACTTCCCGCCCGAAAAGCGACGCCTCACGCGCCCGAACGCGGGCAGACGCATAGATGTAATCCTCCGCCGAAATGCGGATGCGTTTTTTTTCAGCAAGCATCCGAGAGCCTCCCATCATGAGCCAAAGGAATCCCCCGGCCCGCATTGCAATATCCGTTTTTGTCCTGCCGGACGACAAGCTTTCACCGTTTCATCGGATTTTTCCTTTACGGTGTTTTCCCTCCGGGGACAGTTCTTTTCAGGAAAAGAGAATCCGATAGACCTCACCCTCCAGCCGCCCCTTCTCGGCGGCGATCAGCGAGGAGAGGGTGCAGTCAGTGGTAATATCGCCGGCTACTAAGAGAAATCCGCGCCCCAAAGAGGGAGCCGGGGATGACACCTGAAGCGACTTTCCCGCCGCTTTCAGTTTTTTTGCCGCCGAGGCGGCAAGTGACTTACCTAAAGCGGCGTCCCGTCCGGCCATCACTAAAGAGAGACTGTCCACCGGCAGAAATTCCTCCTCATAGGAGCGGCAGGCGGCCTCAAAGGACAGATAATCGTCGAGCGCCGCGTCTAAAAGCGAGGACAGCAGCGCGGCATAACGCCCTTCCTCCAGCGCCTCAAGCTTTTCCTCCGCCCGCAGAAAGGCGGCGTTCACAAGCTCGCCTTTCGCAGAAAGCAAAGCGGAGCGCAGGGCGCTTTCGGCAGCCGACTCGGCACGCTCGGCGGCGGCCTTACTCTCCTTATCCGCCTGCTCCGCCGCCTTGGCACGGATCGCCTCGGCGCGCTCGGCATAGGAGGCCTCCAGCGCGGCCGCCTCCTTGCGGGCGTCGGCCAGAATCCGCTCCCGCTCGGCCTCGCCGTCGGCCCGGATCCGGTCGGTTATGTTTTCAATTCGGTTGGTCATGTTTTCTCTCCCCTCTTTCGGGAAAAATTCGTATCGGGCCGCTCAGCGGAACATGATGAGAAGCACCGAGATCAGAAGCGCCAGAATGGCGTAGGTCTCCACCACTGCCGAATAGACAATGGCCATACCGAACTTTTTCTTCTGCTTGGCCACCATCTGCATACCGGAGGCTGCCACCTTGCCCTGATGAATCGCAGAAATCAGTCCCACCACCGCAATCGGCAGGCAGGCAAAGAGATAGTACATACCGTCGGTCACCGAGGGGGCGCTGCCGCCGATCACACCGTTCTTAATCATCACAAGGAAAGCGACAATGAAACCGTAGATACCCTGGGTTGCGGGAAGCGCTTCGAGGGAAACAAACTTACCCGAAAGCTCGGGATACTCAGCCACCACGCCGGTAGCCGTCTGACCGGCGATGCCCACGCCCTTGGCACTGCCGATACCCGACAGCGTCACCGCCAGAAAGGCACCGATCAGCGACAGAACGGTTCCGTCATTGAAGAGGCTCCAGAAGCCGAAAACCGTCGCCTCCCCTTCCCCCTCAGCGGCAAACACACCGAAGGACAGGAAGACCGACAGAGCCAGTATAGCGGCGAGCATGAAAAAGACCTTCTTTTTGAAATTCATAATATCCTCCTTGCCGCGAAAAAGCGGCGTAATCAAGATCGAAAAGCAAAAGACTTCGGCTTATTCGCCGTAATCGATATGGGTGAATTTGGCGGTAGGCTTCAGGGGAGCGAACGGTCTTCCGCCGTCCTCATAGAAGCGGCTGAAAAATTCGATATACTGAAGCCGTCCGTCGTGGACAAAGCATCCGAGAACACCCAGCGCAAAATTCAGAAGATGTCCGCCGATCATAATGACCGGAAGCAGCAGCCAGCCCACCAGCGACCCCACCGAAAAACCGGGGGAGATGAGCAGCGTGGCCATGACATTCACCACATAGGCGATGACGGTAGTGGAGAGCCCCAAGGCCATAATCCGCATATAGGAGATCAGGTCGGAAGCAAAGCCCACGATGCCGTAGAGACCGAGAAAACCGCCGCCGATCTTGGCAAAAATATTTTTATTATGCCGGCCGGCCGTGGCGATCCGCGC
>CAZGQH010000080.1:0-7047 GCA_964527575.1 uncultured Lachnospiraceae bacterium | reverse complement strand
TCCAAAATCCCGCGATAGCGGAGAAGATCGGCAAAGTCAAACCGATCGAGGATGAAAACCAAATCGAGATCGCTCTCGGCCGTAGATTCTCCCCGCGCGTGGCTCCCCTGCAATCCGAAAAAGAAGATCCGCTCGCCAAACGCCTGCTGCAGAACCTCCCATACCCGCCAAAGACATTCCTCCATTGTTTCCTCCCTAAATTGAAGTTGTAAAGGTCAGTATAGCAGAAAAGAAGCGAAAAGGCAAATATTATTTTTTATATGCCTTATGCCTGCCATTCCTATAAATACAATTGACATCGCATTTCAAATCGGATACAATAAAAAAGTCACCGAAAAACAAAAAGAGCGAAAAAACGCTTTTCCAAGACAAAAAGCCGCAGCCGAAAGACTGCCTTTTTCCATCCGGAAATACACAAAAACAGAAGAGGACAAAATGCTGAATACCCTATATAACATCATGATTTCCGGTTCCGTTTTGGGACATTTCTTACAGGTTGTTCCGATTACCTGTCTGGCAGGACTGATCTATATCCTTTTCCGCTGGCTTCATAGTAAGAAACAGGAAACACCCGTGAAATGGTGCCGGGAGATCCTGCAAGGACTGTTTGTGTGTTATCTGGTCGGACTTTTCAATCTTGTTCTTGTTCCTGCGAATTTCTGGACATACATTTGGGCAACTGTTTTTACCGGATACAGCCATAACAGCCTCACTTTCTTTTCCGGTGAATTCAATCTGATTCCCTCCCTGTTCCGCTGGGTTACCGGAGAATTGACCATGGGGTCCTGGATGATAAAAATGCTGGTCTACAACTTTCTGATGTTTCTTCCCTTCGGCTTTTTCTTATCCGTCCTTTCTGAGAAAGTCAACCGAAAAAATATCTGGATCATCGCCGCGGCTGTGCCGCTTTCCGTAGAGCTGCTGCAGCCGATTGTCGGACGCAGTTTTGATATAGACGATCTGATTCTGAACTTTGCCGGAATAATTGCCGGCTATTTCCTGACAGCAGGCATCAAAACTTTGATTCAAAAGAAACAATCCGCATAATTTTCTCCCAAAACCAAGTGCCGCTCTTGACAAATTTTCAAAGATATGCCATACTTCCTATAGAAACCCGCCTCAATTCGCCAAAAAGGAGCATAAATCGATGGCAAACAAGATCTTTGCAAGAAAACACAAGGAGACCCGGCCGGTACTGGCCATCTGCTACGACTTCGACAAAACGCTCTCCCCCGACGACATGCAGGCGCAGGGCTACATTCAATCGGTAGGCTACGACACGGAGCGATTCTGGACCGAGTCCAACGCCTTGGCCGAGAACAACGATATGGATCAGAATCTGGCCTATATGTACAAGATGATCGAGGAGGCGGAGGGGCATTTCGTCTTCAACCGGGAAACGCTGGCGGAATACGGCGCTAAGGTAACGCTCTTCCCCGGCGTGGAAGGGTGGTTTGAGCGAATCCGCGCTTATGGAGAGAAGCAGGGCGTCATCATCGAGCACTACATCATCTCCTCCGGCTTAAAGGAAATGATCGAGGGCACAAAGATCGCAAAGGAGGGCGCCTTCGAAAAGATTTATGCCAGCTCCTTCTATTTCAACGAAAAAGGTGTCGCCAAGTGGCCGGCGCAGGTGGTCAACTACACCAATAAGACGCAGTTTCTCTTCCGGATCGAAAAGGGCGTTTTAGATGTGAACGATTTCGGGGTCAATGACTATTTCGCCCCCGAGGATATCCGGGTTCCCTTCCGCAACATGGTATATATCGGCGACAGCGATACCGATATTCCCTGCATGAAGTTAGTCAATGCCAATGGCGGTCACGCCATCGGAGTCTACGACGCCGACAAGGCCAAGGTACACAAAATGATGCGCGACCGCCGGATCAAATACTATGTTCCCGCCGACTACAACGACAAAAGCGAGCTGGACAAATTAGTCAAAGCCATCATCGACCGCACCGCCACCAACGAGCGGCTGGAAGACCGCTATTACCGCTGCAAGAAAGAGACCGACGATTACGACCGGCAAAACAGCGAGGAACAGCGCGCCAAGACCGACGCCATCGGCGCTTTGGAAAACAGCGTGAGCTTCGCCAATACCCACGCGGTCATCGAGGAGCTTCAGAAATTTTCCTCCTTCTCAACAGAAGAGAAGGAGACCCTCTTTGCCATCGGAAAAAGCAACCGGCAGGTCTTCCATATCATCCAAGATCCCGATCTTCGGCGTTTCTATACCTCCCTGCTTCAGGGTCTTGGCGAGCTTACCGAAAACGCCGCCGCCATCAAGGAAGCGCTAGGCAGGAAATAGGCAGAAATCAGCGATATGTCATCTTATGCAGCGATAAAAAACAAGCAATGATTCCTGCAGGAAAAACAACAATAAAAAATCCCAAGCGCAGCAGCGAAAAGTAACCTTAAACAGAAAGATAGAGCCACAATGAACGAACATAACGACCATCTTTCGCCCGAAAAGATTATCAATATCGGCATCTTCGCCCATGTCGATGCCGGAAAGACGACGCTGACCGAGCAGCTGCTCCTCGCCTGCGGCAAGATTCGCCGGGCGGGAAGCGTGGACACCGGCACGGCACAGACCGACTTTCTTGCGGTGGAGCGGGAGAGGGGAATCTCGGTCATGGCGGCGACCACCGATATCGAATGGCACGGCTACCATATCAACATCATCGACACGCCCGGACACATCGACTTTGCAGGCGAGACCGAGCGGGCGCTCTCCGCCCTGGACGGTGCTGTTCTCGTGGTTTCGGCGGTGGAGGGCGTGCAGTCCCATACCGAAAACCTGTGGCACGCCTTTACCGCCTTACATATTCCCTGCCTTGTTTTCATCAACAAAATCGACCGAGCAGGAAGCAATACCGCCGGAATCTGCGAGGCGCTTTCGGAGCTTGAGGGACTTGTCCCCTTTGTCCTGTCCGCGGCTACGCTTGAAGGCTCCCGCGAGTGCCGTGTAGAAAGGCGCTTCCCGGATGACGGAAAACTCACCGAAATTCTCGCCGAAGTCTCGGACGAGGCGACCGAGGCCTATATCAACGGAAGCTCCCTTCCCCATGAGCGCCTTCTTTCGCTTCTTTCCGAGGCGGTATATGACCGGAAGCTCACCCCGGTGCTCTTCGGCTCCTCTCTGCTGTCGGTGGGAGCCGAAGAGGTGCTCGACGCGATCGTCTCCTATCTTCCCCCCGCTTCGCGCAAGGTGCAGGACAGCCTTGCCGGTCTGATTTTCAAAATCGAACACGACAAAAGCATGGGAAAGATCGCCCATGTGCGGCTGTTTGGCGGCTGTGTGAAGACCCGGGATCCGATTGCGATCAATGAAGATCTGGACAGCGAAGGCAGGCCCCTTGTGCCGCAAAAGGTCACGCAGATCCGCAAATTCAACGGATCGCGCTTTGTGGATGAAGGGGAGGTGGGCGCCGGGGACATCGCGGCGCTCTACGGACTGACCCGCGCCCGGGTCTTTGACACTATCGGCGACTATAAAAGGAGCGACGCCTACCGGCTGGCAAACCCCTACCTGACGGTCAAGGTATCGCCCGCTGATCCCTCGCAGTTGACCGCACTGGTCGACGCCGTGAACGAGCTTTGCGACGAGGATCCGCTGATCAACTGCAAATGGGAACCGAGTGAGCGCGAGATCCATATCAGCATTACCGGAGAAATCCAGCGTGAGATCCTTGAGGGCCTTCTGAAAGAGCGCTACGGACTCTCAGCCGTTTTTTCCAAGCCCTCGGTGATCTACCGGGAAACGCCCGCACAGGCGGGCGAAGGATTCGAGGCGTATACCATGCCCAAGCCCTGCTGGGCTGTTGTGCGCTTCGGCATTGAGCCCCTGCCCCGCGGTTCCGGCATCGTGTATGACGGCGGAAGAGTTCCGAACAACAAACTCTTCTATAAATATCAGACTCACATCAAAAAATCCTTCTACAACTCCCTCGATCAGGGCAACTACGGCTGGGAGCTCACCGACATGAAGGTGACGCTTCTCGACGGCGGCCACCACACCATCCATACGCACCCGCTCGATTTTTTTGTTGCCACACCGATGGCGCTGATGGACGGAATCCGAAACACGGGAACAGTCCTGCTCGAGCCCATGCTGGATGCGAGGATCACGGTACCCGAGCACCTCATGGGACAGGTCATTTCCGACATCACGACCATGCGCGGTGAATTCGGCTCTTCCACAATTCGGAAAGACAAGTGCATCATCGAGTGCCGGCTGCCGGTCGCAACCACGCTGGAATATCCGGTGCGCCTGGCCACCATTTCGGGCGGACGTGCCATCTACTCCACCCGTTTCGGCGGCTACCGGGACTGTCCGCTTGAGCTCGGAGCCGTCACGCCCCGCCGGGGAATCAATCCCCTCGACCGGGCTAAATGGATTCTCTATGCAAGAGGCGCCATCCAGCAGGACACCGCCCCCGGCATGCGCGGAAAATACTGATCGTGTTTCCCACCGAATGACTTTGAATAGCACTCACCCAAAGTCTCTTCCGCACAAAGCGACTTCCATGCAATAAAAGTTCGGTATTTTTAACCGGCCTAAAAAAATAAAAGCTGTATTGCTACAGCTTTTATTTTTTTGAACGATCCAAACCGGGTCGATCCGCTGCTCTTCGGTTTACCGACGCAGCTTTTTCATTTTAATTGCCATATAAGCAACCAGTGTCAAAAGAAAGACGACCACGCAGAGGAAGACAACGCGAATGATAATAGCGGTATTTTTCATCTTGTTCTGCGCTGTCCGCAGCTCTTTGATCTGCTCTTCCAGACTGCTGTCCTTCTGGGTCAGATTCTGGTTCATACCCGACAGATCGCTGCGAAGCAGTTCCAGTGCATCCTTCCATGCCTGATCCACTGCGGCATAAGACAATTCAAGGGCGAAAATCTTCTTTTCCAAATCGGTATTTTTGGTTTTCAGCTCGGCAATCCCACTGCTGAGAATAGAATCCGCATCCTTATAAGCCTTTTCCAAAGCCGTAATGGAAGCTTTCAGTGCCGTGATATCACTGCTGTTCGTGCCGATGGCTCCGTTCAGCGTTTCAACCGCCTTATCCAGGTTGCTCTGCACCTGACCGATGCTGTCCTGCAGCGCTTTCTCCGCCTGGGTCAATTTGTTTTCCAGCCCCTGAAGCTGCTTTTCCAGTGCGGCATCTGCCCTGTTAAAATCGCTCCGAAGCATACTATCCGCTGCCTTGTAAACCACAGTCAGCGATTCTATGGAAGCCTTCAGTGCCGTGATATCGGTACCGTTCTTGCCGATCGCTTCGTTCAGGGCTTCTACTGCTTTGTCAAGGTTGTCCTGCACCTGATCGATGCTGTTCTGCAAAGCTTTATCCGCTTGGGTCAATGTATTTTCCAGTGTCTCAAGGCTCTCCGCCAGTGCGGCATCCGCACTCTCGAACTCGCTCTTGAGCAGAAGATCTGCCGCCTTATAGGCCAGATCCAGTGCCGCAATCGAGTCCTTCAGCGCCGCGATATCGGTGCTGTTTTTGCCGATCGCGCCGTTCAGCGTCTCTACCGCTTCGTCAAGGTTGTCCTGCACTTGATCGATGCTGTCCTGCAAAGCTTTATCCGCTTGGGTCAATGTATTTTCCAGTGTCTCAAGGCTCTCCGCCAGTGCGGCATCCGCACTCTCGAACTCGCTCTTGAGCAGAAGATCTGCCGCCTTATAGGCCAGATCCAGTGCCGCAATCGAGTCCTTCAGCGCCGCGATATCGGTGCTGTTTTTGCCGATCGCGCCGTTCAGCGTCTCTACCGCTTCGTCAAGGTTGTCCTGCACCTGATCGATGCTGTTCTGCAGTGCTTCCTCCGCCTGAGTCAGGGTATTTTCCAGTGCCTGAAGGCTCTCTGTCAGTGCGGCATCCGCCTTCTCATATTCTTTCTGAAGCAGTAAATCCGCTGCCTTGTAGGCGTCAGCCAAATCCTTCATTGCCGTGTCCAGTGCCGCAATATCGGCTGCATGTTCTGTGAGCGCTGCATTCAGGGTTTCTACCGCCCGGTCAAGATTGGCTTGCACTTCTTCAATACTGCCCGGCAGGATTGGCTCCTCATTAGGGACCGTCACGGACCCGGTGGCGGCCATATTGTTCGACTGTTGAATTTCACCCTTCTTCTCACCGTTTACAACAATGTCATAGGTTGCGTCGGAAGTGGTAACGGTACCGGAATATACGCCGTCTCCCTGATGCGACAGCGAGATAGTGGTATCGCTATTCTGAATCGAGACATCGGCATTGGTAATCGGATTGCCGTTATCATCGGTCACCTTGACCGAAACAGAACCCGGCGCGCCGCCGAGTCCCGGCGTAAAGCCCCGTAAATAGGGATAGCCGCCGTTTTTATCCGATTCCATGATCCAGACGGAATCAAAATCCCATCCCGCATAGAGAGACTGCTCCTTCAGTTCGGAGGTCGTTTTGCCCAGATCTGCCCGGCCGCTTCCCGTACTGAAATTCGGAGAAAGCGTCTTGTCAAAAAAGGTATTCACAAATTGTGAATTCTCCACTGCACTGCCGTCGCTCCACCCGGCAATCGGACGGACCTCTCCGACACAGGCCGAGAAACAGTTTTCAATTTTTACGCTTGTCGCCTCATTCCAGCCCGAAATCCCGGCAACATCGCTGGTATAGCCGGTAGAGGTCAAAGCGACACGGGCGTAGCAATTTTTAACCAGGGTCGGCTCGGAGGAGCTGTGGGTAGAACCAAGAATACCGCTGGTAGCGCCGCCTCCCTTGACAGAGCCGGTGACATAACAGCCTTCTATCGTACTGCCCCGCGCATTTCCGGCAAGTCCGGCAACATCATTGTTGCTGGAGACCACCGTTACATTTTCAAGACCCAGGTTTTTGATCACGGCATTCTGCAGCTTTCCGAACAAACCGCAGTAACTGCTGTTTGTCTGAATACTCATGTTGTAAATAATATGGTATCCGCCATCAAAAGTGCCCATAAAAGCTGTTGATTGATTGCCGATTGGTTCCCAGCTTGTGATCTCCCCCAAATCCAGTGAAGCCGTAAGCATAA
>CAZGQH010000079.1:0-7081 GCA_964527575.1 uncultured Lachnospiraceae bacterium | reverse complement strand
CATAACGGTTTTTCCCTCATAGGTTTCACCGCCGTTGACAGCGTCCCGGAACGCCTCCAGTTCGGCCACGGTGGAAATGGCAATGGGGGCATCTGCGGCAAATGCCGTCATTCCCCATGCAAAAACCACACCCAGAAGCATGCACAGGCTGAGCAGGCATGCGATGCTCCGATGTCCTAAAAGTCGTTTTCTCTTCATCCGAAATCTCCTTTGTCTTTTTTTGATTGACGCAGTCGGCTCGACAGGAAGATTTCTGCTCTTCTATCCTTCTCTGTCATCCTTCGGTTTCATCGCACCAAGCCGAACCTTACAATCATTTGTATTATAGCATAAATATCGTCAACAATCGACTTGTTTTGAGAACCGTAACCATTGATAACCTTTCAGCGTTGACACTTAAATGGTTTTATGTTATACTTAAGTCGCTAATAGGAAAAGATGGTGTGCATAAAATGAAGTTAAAATTGTTTCTCATTGAGGATGATTCCGTACTCCTTGCCCGGATGGAAGAGCATCTGACCGTCAATTACGAAGTTTATACCGCAGGTACGCTGGCAAAAGCGCAGGAATTGCTTGCGAAACTGAATCCCGATGTGGCCGTACTCGATCTCATTCTCCCCGACGGAAACGGTATGGATCTGTTAAAATCGAACGAGCTTTCCTGTCCGACGATCATCCTTACCACGATTGCCGATGAGGAAGAGCATATCGAGGGGCTGGACAGCGGCGCCAAGGATTATTTGATCAAACCCATCTCCCTGCGCATCTTAGAGCGGCATATTGAGGCACGAACCGCCACGCAGGCACAGAGCCTGCTGGTTTCCGGCAAGCTGGTCATCGATATACGCCGCCGTACCGTTTTCTACGGCGATACGCAGGTCATGCTCACATCCACGGAATTTAATATTCTGGTATATCTCTTCCGTCACTCCAATGAATTTCATACGGCGCAAAAAATATATCTGGCTGTCTATGGCGATGCCTTCCTACAGTCTACCACGATTAAACGCCATCTCTCGAAGCTTCGCTATAAGCTGGCGCAGCTGGAGCCCAATAAGACCTACATCCAGACCTCCTATGGCAACGGATATCGCTTTATCAAGGATCCCGAACTATGAAAGATTGCCGCATACGAATCCTGACGGGCACGCTTGTCGCTGTTCTCATTGCCGTGGAAATTCTCCTCTCCTTCCTTTTGCCGATTCGTTTCGCAAATGCCGAACGGCTTGCAATTCCCACCCGTACCGTTCCCTATTTTCAGTCCATCAACCAGTACGATGAGGAAGGCGAGATCACCGATACGGTCACGGCAGAAGGAGAAATGACCGGACTGGAGCTTTCCCATATCAACGAAAAAACAAGCATCCTGTATGCCCATCATACACCGAACGCCTTTGTAAGACTTTGCGATGCCTATTCTGAGGTATGGGAGGCGGGGAAAGTAGAACGCCTCGATACCCTTACCGAAGCTGGTTTCGGGACGCTTCAGTTTGTATTTTTCAATCTGGATCCTTCGGGGGAAGACTTTGAGAACGACCGCAGCCGGGTGATTTCCCGTTTTGCCCATAACGATTCCTCGGCACTGTTAGACCTCTATCTCCCGGCAGGCTTTGATGCCGCCGCGGTCTATTTAGGCAATCGGTATCTTTACACAGCCGGCGATATGGGCGATTATGACCCAACCGAATTTATTGACCCCTATTCTGTTTCTTCGTTTATTCCCAATCCTATAGACTGTATCCCCCAGCATATCGATCTTTCCTTTCCGATCAGCCCGAATACGATCAGCCCGGATCGCCTGGAAGCCGCAATGATTGTGACGGTACATTACAAAGCCCGGCACGGCGTCGATTTTTCTTCCTCCCTGCCCCTCATCGGCAAGCAGGAAAGCATAAAAGGAACCGTGTCCTCCGCCCTATCGGTTCATATTGCCCTGCTCACGGCGGCCTCTGCCGTTCTTGTGGCTTTCTTCGCCCTTGCCATACTCAAAAAATCGGATCGCATGTTTGCACCGGGAGTTGCCTTGCTGGGCAATGTTCTGCTGATTGCCGGAGAACTGATTCCCTTTATGGGAAAGGTAAGTCACGGTGCCGTCCTGTCCTTTTCCGCAATCCCGCTTCTGTTGGGAGCAGCCGTTTGTTTCCAGCTCTCACCCAATAAAAAAGTATCAAGGCTGTGGCTGGCGATTTTAAATGTGTCCCTTGTGAACGGCGCCGCCTGTCTGGTATTATCCCTTTCCGCATCGGTGGATGCCTTACGGATATACGCCCGGATCAGCGTCGTGCTCATGTCCGCAATCGCCGCTGCCGCGGCAATCATCCATCCTTTGATAACCGGAGATAAACCAAGGGCGGAAGCAATGATTCTCGCCGTAACATGCTGTACGGCGGCGGGAAGCAAGGCTTGGCTGTCCGTATTTCCTCTTGCCGTCAGCCCCGCCGTGTGTATTTTGTTTCTAACCGTGGCCCTCGCACTGTGGATGATCGGCTACGACATTTTCCGCATTGAAAAAAGAGATATCCTTCTTCAATCAAACCTCCAAAAAGAAGTGAATATCCAGACAGCCGCACTCCGACAATCCGTTGCAGACCGGGAAAAGATCCTCTCCTTTGTCTCGCATGACATGCGAAAATCGGCGCTGGGAATCCAATCTCTCGCCGTCGAGTTAAAGAATACCTCCCCGAACGATGCGATCACCAACATTGCAAACAAAATTGAGGGCAAAAATACCGCAATCCTCAATGCCATGTCCGAAATACTCTCCTTTTCCAAGCGAAACTTCGCCGACGAGCCGTTTGAAGCCGTGAGTATTCCCACGTTGTTTGACGAACTGATCGCGCAGGTGGAGGAAGACTGCAGGGCCAACGGCATCCTGCTCGTCACCTCCTCCAAAAACATCGCCTGCCGGGCACAGAAAAATACGCTTCTTTCCATCCTGTTCAATCTGGTATTCAATGCCATCGAGCATGCCGAATGCACCGAAATCCATGTAAGCGCCCTCAAACATGACCGCTATGTCCAAATCCGTATTGCCGACAACGGAATAGGCATAGAAAGCAAAAAGGATATTTTCAGTCCCTTTGTCACCGGAGAGGAGGAGGACAATCCGAACAACAGCGGCCTTGGTCTCTTCCTTGTCAAAACGCAAACCGAGAACATGGGCGGAAAAATCACTTACTCCGCAGGTCCCACCGGAACGGAATTCACTCTGTCCCTGCTCCGGGAAATCGATGTTCCCACGCCTCCCGATACATAAGACGCCCAACGCCCCCGCTTCCTTACTGTGAACAAGTCCAATAAAAACGGGCAATAGACAAAAGCCTCCTTGGTGTGACAGAATAAGAATTACACGGCTTCATCCCCTTCGGGCTGACATACTAAAACCCCGATTCCAAACTGCCTTTTAGGACCTTTGGAATCGGGGTTTTGTCAAACGGTATTCAAGAAATCGGCCATTGAAAGAATCCTATGGACAACCTTCAGCCGATCATACACGGGAAGCCTTTCTAGGCTGCACTTCAAGACACCTGTTCTTCGGACTCCTGCGTCTATGTCCCGGATAATTCGACGAATCCATGCCTCCCCGTTGCAGAGTAAGGCAATTGGATAGACAACGCAGTCTCCTATAACGAGCTGTGAGAGAATGCTGTCCCGGATCGATCAGTCATGGAAAACCCCGCCGACAAAAGAAATTTCCATAGGCGGGTACCGTGCAGGAAGCTACTCCACCGATAAGAGATAACTGTTTTTATGATGCCTCCCTTGGTTTGGCTGTGTTGCCGCCACATTCGGATCCATGCGTTTATAATTGAACTATCGAAAACGTATTTTCGTTTTCAACCGATATCATGAACAATAGTCCCTATCGTTGTAACACTGCCGTTTTCTGTTTTTTGCCGGGTCATGACTGTCTCTGACGACGGCTCGTCTTGGGAAGGCCGGCGATTGCCCAGACATCCGGTCAGGATCTGATAGAAACCGATCATGGCAGCATCGTTTTGCCAGTATTTCGGCTCCCAGCCGTTGGTTTCATCCAAATTTTCATCATCAAACCGATCGCTGACCTCCTCGATCAGCTTCCGCTTCCGCAAAATTCGGAGCGCCTTGTTCACATCGGCGTCGGAAAATCCGGTGGCCCGTGCTAACTGCTTCGGGGTAATGTATTCATCCTCAATAAAAGGAATCTGTACGAGAACCTTGTAGGTCAGCTCGTTGATCAACAGATCGAGACAATAGACTACGTCCTCATAGTCCAGCTTCATGCATTCCTTCCGATGAGCATAACCCTTCATTTCAAAAGTCAAGCCCGTCTTATCGTTGCTCACCCGAATCAGTGCTTCAGATTCCTGTTTTGGGGGAATTTCCAGCAGCTGATCCGCTGAAATACCCAGCAATTTACAGAGATCGGGCAGCAGCTGGATGTCAGGCAGAGTTTCACCTTTCTCCCATTTGCTGACGGCCTGACCGGAAATGCCCAGATTAGCGCCAAGCTGCTCCTGCGTCAGTCCCTTGGCTTTGCGCAGTTCACAAATTTTTGCGTGAATAGCCTTTTTCATATCTTTTCTCCATTTTATTACATTTTCGGATGATCATCTCTGAAAAAAGGATACCATAACCTTTGTAGAATGTCAACAAATCATTCATTGAATCTATTAAAATCCGGGTTGAATCATGAAACCACCGGTTGGATAACAAAACAAAAGAAAAACACCTTGCTACCCCTCGCGCCTTCAGCGTGGAACTACTCTCAGACACTGCTTCACGCCGTCTGCTCACATGAATAAAAGCCGACGTCCTTTCGGACGCCGGCTTTTATTGGTCTGAGTGACTGGACTTGAACCAGCGGCCACAACCGGGAACCCCCAGCACTCGCTTTGCTCGTCCCGGGGAACCCCGCCACTACCCCAAGAACGCCAAAACCATGAAACAACATGTTGGGCGTGATTTTCAGTACTTTTTAGACGGCAAACAGTGATCTCCTGGTATCTTGTGAGCACTGTTTTCACATAGTCCGGTTCTGAGAGTGGCCAAATATGTGGTCAAAGTTCTCTCCCGAAGTAAGCACCAACTTCACACCAACTTCAGAGGCAGACTATTTATTTTTCAGAATTTTTGTGGTCAGCGTATTTGGCCGGATTTTGCGTGTTATCCCCTCCGGCGGTTGTCTTATCGTAACATCACCACAAAAGGCTGCGAGGGACTGAGGCAAAAGAAAATTTTTTAGCAAAGCAAATCAAAACAGATTGGCGATAAACAGACAAACAGTAAAAAATATATTAAGAATATCTATTGACATCCGCGCCAACGTTTGGTATAATATATCAAAAGACAGGAGGTGAGCTTATGTCGATATTTGAAAACTTTACAGCATTCAATTTCAATGAGGGCGTTCCTTATGTTACCGTGACTAAAAACGGTGTTGCTTTTAATAAGGGCGTAATTATGAAGTTGAACTACCCGGCTCATGTGCTTCTGTTGATTAATTCTGTTAATAAGCAGATTGCCATCAAAGCGTGTTCGGGTGATTCCCCCAATGCAATCGCTTTCTATAATGGCGATAAAAAGAACAATGCTCTTTCTGTTCGTTGGAATGCACGTGATCTTTTGAATACGATTAAAGAGATTACGGGTTGGGATTATTCAAAAGAGGGATATAAAGTTGCAGGAACCTTGGTTGTAGAAGAACAGGCGATGCTTTTCGATTTGAATAATCCCGAAATCTTGAATTGATGTTCACAGTATAACTGTAAACATAAAAATACCGTTTGAGCGGCAACTCAAACGGTATCACTTGTGAAAAAGTAAGGCGAACAAACCACCTATACTATTCCTTAGCATGATTAGTATAACATATTCGCCTTCCTTTTTCAATGGATTTTTCGAAATTGCACTGAAATAATCTTTGTACGTTTTGAAAATATCATTGTGGAGAGGAGGTTTTATTTTTATGAATGTTACTGCAAAAAAGGGGCATTACATCTTCTGTACGTATATTACGCGCAAGGATGGTACACGCATTTATGCAAGAAATTACGGTAAAAAGGCGTTTCGTATTTTTATCGAAGATTAGTTAATTATTATAGGATGTTGGTGGTTTCATCCTTTCAATATTTTTGAAAGGAGGTGTTTTCATGCCCCAAAATCAGCATGTGACTCCACATCGTGGAGGTGGATGGCAGGTAAAGGGTGCAGGTAACAACAGAGCCACTGTTGTTACGAGTACTCAAAAGGAAACTATTCAGGTTGGAAAAAAAATTGCGAAAAATCAAGGTTCTGAATTGTTTATTCATAACAAGCAGGGACAGATTCGTGAGCGCAATTCTTACGGTAACGATCCCTATCCTCCCAAGGGATAAGGATGTTAAAGGGGATGTTGCTCCGTTGGTGCAACATCCCTGTTTTCACAGAAAGGAGACAATAAAATAGTATTGAGAAAATACAATCGCAATACATACCAGAAATTTGCCAATGTAAATAAGAGAGTAAGAGAGAGTTCTGTAGCTCCGTCTGCTTTTTCAAAAATTGAAGATAAGGGGATTGCAGGAAAGGTTGCTTCTTCTATCGGTGATGATTTGATTGCAACTCCTCTACATAAAACAACAAGAAAAGCGGTCGGACTTATTTATGATCGCCAAAGACATAAACCCTATGTGGGGAGTGTATTATATACAGTATTTAAGTGGGGCTTGTTGTTGATATTAGCGGCATATCCTCCGTTATTAATATTATTTATTGTAACGGGAGCTTTGGGAAAACTTAAGAAGATATTTTAAGAATCTCAAAGACTAAATTTTGTTATGCAGTAAAAAAAGAAAAGGCGGTAATTGTACCTCGATATCACCGCCTTAAAACTATCCAAAAATACTCAAAAATCTCCGCAAGTGGTTACGCATGTGGTCACCGATTGTGGACAAAAGTATTTGAAAGTATTTTGCGTGCTGTTCAACCGAAATCAACCCATTTGTTGTTCCATATGTGCAAAGTAAATATAAAAACCTTGCACAAAACCATGTATATTCTACATAATTATTGGTCTGAGTGACTGGACTTGAACCAGCGGCCACAACCGGGAACCCCCAGC
>CAZGQH010000078.1:0-7196 GCA_964527575.1 uncultured Lachnospiraceae bacterium | reverse complement strand
AGCCGGCCGGCGCTGAACAAGCGCTTTCGCAGCGCCACCGGCACCACAGTCTGGAACTATATCATCACGAAGCGGGTGGTGATGGCCGACCAGATGATGGCGGAGGGCAAATCGGCTACCGAGGCGGCCTTCGCCTGCGGCTATAACGACTATTCCTCCTTTTACCGGGCCTATCGCCGGGTCTTCGGGCGCTCGCCCCGCAGCCGCCGATAACCCCTTGCTTTTGTAAAACCGTTATGCTACAATAAAGGAAAAGAACGAAGAAAGCGGAGGAGCGACAGGTGAGCCTGAAAAAGAACGGCAAAGTCGAATTTACCGTGTCCGACATGAACAATCGGGGCTTCGGCGTGGGCAGGCTGGAGGAATCAGCGGGTTTTTCCGCGGGCAAAGTGGTCTTTGCCGCGGGAGCCGTCACCGGCGAGCGGATTGCCGGCAAGGTGATCAAGGCGGCCTCCGATTATTATGTGGCAAAGGCCGAAAATCGCCTTTCGGACTCCCCCCACCGGATTCTGCCCGACTGCTCCGCCTTTCCTGCCTGCGGCGGATGTATTTACCGCCATATCTCCTATGAGCACGAACTGACGCTCAAGGAGAATTATGTGAAAAACGCCTTTTTGAAGGCGGGGCTTTCGGTAAAGATCGAGCCCATTGCCTATGGGGAGGCATCAGGCTACCGCAACAAGATCGAATGTCCCCTCACCGCGGACTACAAAGCCGGCTTTTTCTCCCCCCGCAGCCACCGGGTGGTGGAAGCAGCCGACTGCCGGCTGCAAAATCCAGCTCTCACACCGGTGATGGAGACCGTCACCGGCTGGCTTGCCGAAAAGAAGATTTCCCTCTACCGGGAAGAGAGCGGCGAGGGACTGCTTCGCCATGTCTACCTCCGTATGGGAGAGACCAGCGGCGAGATTATGGTGGTGCTGGTCATCAACGGGAAAGACTTGCCTGGGGCTAAGGAGCTTGTCGGTCGGCTAAAGGAGAGGCAACCAGCGGTTGCCTCGGTCATACTGAACCACAACAAAGGGCGGGACAATGTGATCCTGGGCCGAAAGAATACCGTGATCGGCGGTAGGGGATATATCGAAGATTCCCTCTGCGGCCTCACCTTCCGCCTCTCTCCCCTTTCCTTCTATCAGGTCAACGGCAAGATGGCCGAAAGGCTCTACCGACAGGCGCTGGACTATGCGGAAATCCGCCCGGGAGACACTTTGGCAGATCTCTTCTGCGGTGTGGGCACCATCGGCCTCTATCTTCTGAAGAATTCCCCTGCCGCAAGACTTCTCGGCGTGGAGATCATTCCCGAGGCGGTGGAGAACGCCCGGGTCAATGCGGCGCTCAACGGCCTTGCCAATGCGGAGTTCCTCTGCTCCGACGCCAACGCCGAGGAGCTGCTCGCCGCCGATGTGGTGGTGGTCGATCCACCCCGGAAGGGATGCGGCGAAGAGCTGCTCGACCGTCTGGCGGTCATTTCTCCCCGCCGCCTGGTCTACATATCCTGCAATCCCGACACCCTCGCCCGGGACCTTTCCCGCCTTGTCGCCCGCGGCTTTTCAATTCTTGCCGCCCGCCCCTTTGACCTCTTCCCCCGCACCGGGCATGTGGAGACGGTTGTCGTGCTCTCCCGCAAGAATTAAGATAGCAATTTTCTGTATGTGTGGGACCGAGAACACACAAATGTCAGAGCAGAAACGGATCAACCGATATTTGCATTTTCTTTGTCCTGCAGAAAAAGCGGTTTAGCGTGCCGTGAGATGATATCGAGAATGAGTAAAAATATAACAGTGGTCAGGTTGAAAACGAAGTCCTCATAGGGGAAAATGTTTTTCTCGTGGGATGCGGACAACGGTTTGCAATGTAAAGAGAAAAAACAAAGACCAAAACGGAAGAATGTCGGAATGGACCGAAAACAATGAATTCTATGCCTGATTGGATGAGTCGGTGAACGCCAAGGCGCAAAAATCCAAACAGAGGATATTAAAACAGAAAAACGGTAAATCCTTGATCTTGAAATTGGGATTGTTCTACCTGAGGAGGAGATTGAAATGTACGATATGATTATTATTGGTGCGGGACCGGCCGGTATCAGCGCAGCTGTTTATGGGAGAAGCAGGGGAAAAAATGTGCTGCTGCTGGAAAAGAAACAGGTGGGCGGTCTGATTGGAACGGTGTCTACCGTTACGCACTATACGGCAATTGTGAAAGAGGAATCCGGTAATACCTTTGCGGAACGCATGAAGGAGCAGGCACTCGGTGCCGGAGTAGAAATTCGCTATGAAACGGTGACAGAGACAAAACTCAGAGGCGAAACAAAGAGGGTCGTTACGGATAAAGGATGCTATGAATCCAAAACCGTCATTCTGGCCAATGGCGGATCCGGCCGTATGTTGGGCATTCCCGGAGAAGGTCTGAAGGGCGTCAGATTAAATGCGCCCAAAGACGGTTTAAACTATAAAGGTAAGACGGTTTATGTCATCGGCGGGGCGGATGGAGCGGTAAAAGAAGCACTTTATCTGGCCAAAATCGCGGGAAAGGTCGTGATTGTATGTGTAGAAGAGGAGCTTGCCTGCATTCAGGAATTCAAAGACAGAATTCTTACTTACGATAACATCGAAATCATGCCGCATGCAAGCCTTACGGCGGTATACGGCAAGGATGCGGTGGAAGAACTTGAATTTACCGATAACAAGACGGGAAAGAAACAGATTGTAAAAGACCGAGAATGCGGCGTATTCGTGTACGCGGGAATTGTTCCCAATACGCAGATGTACACCGAACTTACGCTGGAGGGCGGTTATATTCCGGTTGATAACTCCATGCAGACCGAGATTCCGGGCGTGTTCGCGGCAGGAGATATCTGTGTGAAAAAAGTAAGACAGGTGGCGACAGCAGTCGCCGACGGTGCGATTGCAGGGATTCAGGCAGCCGCAATGTGCTGAGAGTGAGAAGGAAAGAAAAATTCCTTGCTGTTAAAAGCAGAAAATAATGAGGCTGTAACCGGCAATTCTCACTTGTTTTGATAATTTTGGATAAAGATGACGGATCGGATCCCATTTGCCTGCTCGAAGTTTTTCCCTGCAGGGAGGTGGGATCGGGTCTTTATTTTGCCGCAAAGCGAAGACTTGATTCAACAAACTATTTTTTTCAAACGATCCGGATGTACGGTAGGTTTCCTTGACAAAGCCGGTAGGACATGGTATAATAAAATAAACCAATATGTGGGCTTTTTTTTACAGATTACCGGTAAGATATAGCGCAACCCCGACCCCGCCGTCTGTTTTTTGATTTTTGGAAGTTCCTGCTCTCCTATGAAAAAATGTGCTGCTTTTTAGATGCGGGTTTTGCATGTTTTTACAGAACCAAGCTCCCTCAAAAGCGCTATTGTCAGAAAAAAGCAAACAAAATAAAGTATACAACAACTTTTTGAAATTAGTCAAGAAGTTGTTGTTAACTATATATCAAATATCACGAAACAAAACAAAAAGAGAAAGAGCAAGAAAGGATGTGGAAAGAGATGACAAAGACATTTGGAGAACTGGTGCGGGACAAGAGAAAAACGCTGGGGATCAGCATCGAGGAAGCGTCGGCGCGCTGCGGAATCAGCGGGCGGGGTTACGGCAATATTGAACTGAATCATGCGGAACCGAAGCTGTCGAACCTTCTTGCTATCGCCGCAGCTCTCGACATTGACCTTGGGGAGCTCAACTGTTTGAAACCGGTGCCTGATACAAGCGAATTCTGACAGGGATGTTTTGAAAAGAGAAGCCCCGCCCCGCCATTGATATGGCGGGGCGGGGCTTTGTTGTGGGCATGGAGTAAACAGAGAGTGCGTCTCGCTGCGGTCTGTTTTTCTTCTTACAAGCGCTTTTGGGGGAGTAAGGGGAAGGCGGCGACAAAAAACGCAGGGGGGCGGGAAGCAGTTTCCCTTTGGGTATATGCACTGTAATGCGGCTGAAAGGAGCGGCAAAGAGAGGCTGCATCCGAGCTTTTATAAAACCGCACATAAGCAGTGCCGGGTATGTGTACCACCACGTGCGGCAGGGCAATGCTGCACGTGCCGCCGTTCTGTATGTCAGAAGTTGCTTCCGTTCCAGCCCCAGTGGGTAAATTCGGAATACTGGGTATAAATGCGGTCGGCCGGAAGGGCAAGTGCGTTTGAAAGCATATCGGTCAGTTGGGCGGTCATGGCCTCGTAAACCGCATCCGACGCACTGCCCAAGAGCTCCACCGAGGCAAGGAGGCAGGGGGCGTCACTGCCCTGAAAATAGAGGGCAGCTTTGTCGCAGATTTCGACCATGAGCCAGCGTTCGGTCTTACCGGGGATGGTCTCGATGGCTTTGCCCATCAGGGTCTTAATTTCCGCTGCTTTTTCAGCCGGGACAGTCAGATTCGTGGTAATTTTGATGTTTGGCATGAGGATTCTCCTTTGTCATGTAAGCGATAGATCGAAGCGGGAACGGCTGTGTAATCGAGAGGTATTCGACTGTTCCCGCTATTGAACGATTGGTTTTTTTCTGCAATGCAGAATGCCGTTTACTCGGCGGCGTTGAGATAGGCCTCCTGCTCGGGGGTGAGTATGTCGAGCTCGGCGTTTAAGGCGCGTGCCTTCAGAAGAGCTACCTCGCGGTCGATGGCTTTCGGTACATCGTAGACCCTGTGTTCAAAGGAGCAACCGTTGGTTGCTAAATAGGCGAGACACTTTGCCTGCAGAGCAAAGGACATGTCCATGATCTCGGCGGGGTGACCGTTCCCTGCCGCCAGATTGACCAGCCGCCCCTCGGCCAAAAGATTCAGAATCCGGCCGTCGGGAAGCTCGTATCCGGTGACGCAGGGCTTGCGGGGAAATACCCTTTTTGACAGAGCGAGGAGGTCGTTTTTGTTGATCTCCACATCGAAATGGCCGGCGTTGGCCAGGAGCACGCCGTCTTTCATTTTTTCCATGTCTTTTTTGGTGATAACATCCCGGCAGCCGGTCAGGGTGAGGAAGATATCGCCGATTTCGGCGGCCTTGTTCATGGGAAGAACCGTGAAGCCGTCCATCACCGCTTCGATGGCCTTGACCGGGTCAATTTCGGTAATAAAGACAATGGCGCCCAGCCCCTTGGCCCGCATCGCCGCGCCTTTGCCGCACCAGCCGTATCCGGCGATGACGACTTTTTTCCCGGCGATGATCAGGTTGGTCTCGTGCATGATGGCGTCAAAGACCGATTGGCCGGTGCCGTAGCGGTTGTCGAAGAGATGCTTGCAGTCAGCATCGTTGATGTCGATCATGGTGTAGTCGAGCCTGCCCTCCCGCTCGCGGGCACGGAGGCGGTGAATCCCCGTGGTGGTCTCTTCACAGCCGCCGATCAGATTCTTGCCGAATTCCCGGCAGGAGGAGTGCAGCAGGCCGATGAAGTCACCGCCGTCGTCAATAATTAAGTCGGGGGAGACAGAGAGGGTGGCGGTAAGGTCTTTTTCGTATTCCTCCGCCGAAGCGCCGTGAATGGCGTTGACCTCGAATCCCTTTTCCGCCAGAGCGGCGGCCACATCGTCCTGTGTGGAGAGGGGATTGCATCCGGTGACGGCCACCTTCGCCCCGCCCGCCGCCAAAATCTCGGCAAGATAGGCGGTCTTGGCCTCCAGATGAATCGACATGGCGATTTTCTTGCCGAGAAAGGGCTTGGTTTTCCGAAATTCCTCTTCAATAATTCTCATGACCGGGGTATAGCTTTTGACCCACTCGATCTTTTCCCGCCCGGAGGGGGCGAGGGCAATATCCTTGATTCTCATGCAAATTCCTTTCTTTTGTTATTCCTTGCGCCGCCTTTCTTTTGCTGAACAGTGGCGGCATCTTTTTTTTGGGGGATTGCGTGTCCGACCGGGCATCCGATTGTTGGAGGTTTCCGCCGGCCGGTATTCCGATCGGGCTCTTTTCCTTGCTTGGGACAACCGGTTTCTTCGAAACGGATTTATCCGGGCGGTATGACCTGGGATCCGGAACCTCTTTTCCCACTCAATTCAGCTGTATCCGAAACGGAATTTCCCTGTCAGCGGAGATCAGCGGAGATCAGCGGAGATCAGCGAAGGCCGGTGGAGATAAGCGGAGGTCGGCGAAGGCCGGCGGGATAAACGGAGGTTGGCGGAGGCCGGCGGAGGCCGGCAGAGACAAACGGAAGTCGGCGGAGGTAAATGAAAGTCAACGGGTAGTCGGGCGGGAGGAGAGCTTCTTTTTTCGCCACCAACCGCTGCGGCCGGTGGCGGCCGATGGGTCGTTTACCGCCGAATTGCGGGAGGGTATTTTATCTTTTGCGCTATCGCCTGAAGCCGGAACCCATTGGCCAAAATCTGCCGTTTCGTCTTCTCCCTGCCGCTCGCTCGGCGACTTTTCGGAAGGCAACTTGTGGTTGACAAACAGGCTTTTTTCTTCCGTTTTTTTATCATTGCCTTCTGCCGGCGAAAAAGCCGGTTCATCGGCGCTTCCCTTTTGCGGAGATTCGGTGAAGGCCCGAACTTCTTTCTTTCGCCTGACTTCTTTTTTTCGTTTCGATATTTCGGCTGCCTCCCTTTTGGCGGGAAGAGCGGCCAGCGCTTCTTCGAGAAAACGGGGCGTTTGGGCGGCGGCTTCTTTCATAGGAGCCGCCCGTCGGGCAATCTGCTGCCGCAGGACATCCTTTTCTTTATACAAAGCCGTGATCGCATAATTGAGTTCATTTTCTCCGTCCTTGTCGGTCGAAAGAGCAAATTCGCTACCAAAGAGCTCTTCGGCAAAAAGACGGCACTTATCGCCGGCGGAAAAACTGATGGCGGGAACCCCGGCAGCGGCGGCAAAGATGAGAGAATGCAGACGGGAAGAAAGAACAAAGGAGGCGGCCCCGATGAGAGCGCGTGCTTCTTGGGGAGAAGGAGTCAGAATCGGGAGAGTGAGACCGAGCTGTTTTTTAGCAAAGGCTGCGGTCCGGTTGGCTGTTTTTCTGTCAACTGAAGGTTGCATGAGCAGCAATACCGGACGGTCGCCCTTTTCTGCCGCCCGACGCGCCGCCCGGGCAAGAATGGCCGGATAGTCCTTTCGCCGGATGCTGCCGTTGGGCACAAACAGGGCAAAGCGCTGAAGCCCCTGCTCTTCCCGAATGGCAAACAGACGGGAGGCGTCGCAGGGTGGGGTCAGAAAGCCGCTGTCGGCCGTGACCTGACAGTAGGGCATCTTCTCCCCGGTTAGG
>CAZGQH010000077.1:0-7204 GCA_964527575.1 uncultured Lachnospiraceae bacterium | reverse complement strand
GGCAGGGTGAACCCCTGCCCGTCATTTTTATGCTCGGGCGGCCGCATGAAGCAAGGCATTTTGGTTCCGGAAAGGGAAGATGCAGCGGGCGGAGGATAGCAAAAACATCCTCTTGACAAGTCAGAAAAATTAAGTATAATAAGAAACATAAGTTGCACAACGATTGTTTTTCAAAAATGGAGGAAGAAAAATGCCGCCGAAATTCAAATTTACCAGAGAACAGGTGATAACGGCCGCTTTGAATGTCACAAGGAAGAACGGGATTGCAGGATTGACCGCGAGAGGCTTGGCGGCAGAACTCGGTTCCTCTGCCAAGCCGATCTTTGGCTTGTTTCAGAATATGGAGGAGGTGCAAAGGGAGGTCATCGGTGCTGCCAATATGCTGTATCAGTCCTATATACAGCGAGGGATGGCGGACGGCAAATACCCGCCCTATAAAGCAAGCGGGATCGCCTATATTCAGTTTGCCAAGGAAGAGCGGGAACTGTTCAAGCTTTTGTTTATGCGTGACAGAACAGGCGAAAAGATAGAAGAGAACCGGGAAGAAATTCGTCCGATACTTAGTATTATTATGAAAAATCTTGGTCTTAATGAGGACGAGGCATTTCTCTTCCATCTGGAACTATGGCTGTATGTACACGGGATCGCCACCATGATCGTAACAAACTATCTCGATTGGGATACGGAATTTATCGACAAGGCTCTTACCGACGCCTATGAGGGCCTTAAATATCGCTATACAGGAGGGAAATAACAGTGGATGCAATCCGAACAGAGCGGCTGACAAAAAGATACAAAGAGACACCGGCGGTGGATTGTCTGGATTTGACGGTGGAGCAGGGAGAACTGTTTGCGCTGCTCGGTGTAAACGGAGCAGGAAAGACAACTACCATTAAGATGCTTTCCTGTCTGACCGAACCCGACAGCGGCGATGCGTTTCTCCATGGAAACAGTGTGATTACCGACACAGCCGCAGTCAAGCATATCATCGGCGTATCTCCGCAGGAAACCGCTGTCGCCCCGAAATTGAGTGTAAAGGAAAACCTCGAACTGATGTGCGGTGTTCACGGCTTTCACAAAGAGAAAAGACAGGCCAAGGTGAGAGAACTTTCCGAACAGTTTGACTTGACCTCTATTATGAGCAAAAAGGCAGGGAAGCTATCGGGCGGCTGGCAGCGCAGGTTGAGTATTGCCATGGCGCTTATCGGTGAGCCGCAGATCCTTTTTCTTGACGAGCCGACTTTGGGACTGGATGTACTGGCAAGGAGCGATCTGTGGGATACCATTCGCGGGTTGAAAGGGAAGATAACGATGATTCTGACCACCCACTATATGGAAGAAGCGGAGGCGCTTGCTGACCGTATCGGTATTATGAAGGACGGAAGGCTGCTTATCTGCGGCAGGGTCGATGAAATCAAAGCAAAAGCGGGAAAAGAAAAATTTGAAGACGCTTTTGTTGCCATCGTTAAGGGGGCGAAGAAATCATGAGGTTACTCACTTTTGGGGGCAGAACCGCGAAAGAAATCGTGCGTGATCCGCTGAATCTCTTTTTTGGCTTGGGATTTCCGCTTGTTTTGATCGGTTTACTGACTGCCATTCAGGCTAATATACCTGTTCCGATGTTCGAGCTTGCCCATCTGACGCCTGGGGTAACAGTGTTTGGCCTGTCCTTTATGACCTTATTTTCCGCCGTTCTCATTGCCAAGGACAGAGAAAGCGCACTGCTGCAGAGGCTTTATACCACCCCGCTTACGGCGGCCGATTTCATTTTCGGCTATACCCTGCCCATTTTGCCGATCGCGGTCGCACAGGGGATTATTTGCTATATTGCGGCGGCTCTGCTTGGTCTGGAAATAAAGATTACGGTTCTCTATGCGGTGCTGTTCCTCATCCCCATAGCCTTATTCTACATTGCGTTAGGTCTTATCTGCGGAAGTGTTTTTAACGCAAAGCAGGTAGGCGGAATTTGCGGAGCGCTGCTTACCAATCTGTCTGCCTGGCTGTCGGGTATTTGGTTTGATGTGGAGCTTGTGGGCGGTGCTTTCACGAAAATTGCAAATGCGTTGCCCTTCATTCACGCCGTCGAATTGGAGCGCGCTGTCCTGAATGCCGATTATGCGGGCATCTTTCCGCATCTCTGGTGGGTGCTTGCTTATACAGTTCTTGCCGTGATCGGTGCTGTGCTGTTGTTTTTGAGGCAAATGAAAAAACAGTAGTTTTGATTTTATAAAGTCTTACCGCCAATCCATGCGAGGCTGCTGGAAGCAGTCAGGGGCTTGCGATAAATCGCCCCCAAAAGCAGAGAGAGAGAGAAAAAAAGGCAGCGGAAAAAGTCGGAGTCTATAGTCGGATATAGGCGTACCGACTTTTTTCGGCGTTGGGTGGGAGATTGCCACCCGAGAACCGCCGGGATGTCTTATCGAAAAGGCCGAAGTCGCGCTCCCTTGTTTTAGCGGATCGGACAAGAAAGCGTAACGCTGTCCTTTATGCCCTGTTGCGCGTTTATCCGATTGACTTTTGCGGGATAATATGCTATGATAACGATAATAATCTTACAATAAAGCTGACAGGAGAAACGATAGAGTATGGGTTCCTACAGACAAAACCGGATCAACGAGGAGATCACGAAGGCCATGGCGGAAATCCTTCGGAATGTGAAGGAGAAAAGCGTGCGGGAGAGCGTTCTGACCGTGACCGGCGTCTCCTGTGCGCCCGACCTCTCCACCGCCCGGGTGTTTTATTCCTTCCTCGGTGCGGGGGACAAAAAGGAGATCGCCAAAGGGCTTCGCAATGCTACCGGCTATATCCGCAGCCAGCTGGCCCGCAGCCTGAACCTGCGGCAGACCCCCGAGTTGGCCTTTGTCTACGATGAGTCGATCGAAAAGGGCGCCAAGATCGAGAAGATTTTAGAAAAGATCCGCACCGAAGATGGCGCCCGGGACGAGGATTCCTCTTCCGCGGCAGCGGAAGAGGCGGCAAAGACCGACGAGGCGCTTTGAGTGGGCAAAAGGGGAGGATCGAATGGGAAACAACATCACGCTTGAGGAAATCGCGGACTTTTTTCGCCGGCAGGACGATTTTGTGATCCTCTGCCACACCAATCCCGACGAGGATACCGCCGGGTCGGCCTATGCCCTCTTTCTCGGTCTGACCGGGCTCGGCAAGCGGGCGAAGATCGTCTGCGACATGCACCCGCCCCGCCGGGGAGGAAACTATCTTGACGAAGCGGTATTTTCCACTGCGCTTCCCGAGGGGTCTTTTGTCACGGTCAGCGTGGATGTGGCCGCCCGGAATATGCTGGGTGCTCTGGCCGAGCCCCTCGGCGGGACGGTGGATCTGAAGATCGATCACCACGGCGTGGGGGAGGATTTCGGGTGCTATAACTATACCGATCCGGAGGCGGGAGCCTGCGGAATGATTGTCTGGAAGATTATAGGAATTCTCGGCCCGGTGAGTCCGGCGATGGCGTCGGCCCTTTACCTCGCCATCGCCTCGGACACTGGCGGCTTTCGCTACAGTAATACGAGTGCCGAGACCCACCGGATCGCGGCCTCTCTCCTCGACCGCGGCGCCGACGGTACGGGAATCTCGGAGACGCTCTTTGAGACCAAGAGCGAAAAGGACTTTCGCGCCCTGCGGCTGGGGCTTTCGAAGATGGCCTATTATGCCGGCGGGCAGCTTGCGCTGATTTTTGTCACCAATGCCGATAAGGAGGCCGAGGAGCTTTCCGATCGGGACCTTGGCGAGCTTGCCTCAATCTCCCGGCAGACGGCGGGTGTGCTTCTCGGGGTGGTCCTGCGGCAGAGCGACACCGATCCGCAGAAATTCAAGATTTCCATGCGCAGCCGCGAGGGCGTGGACGCCGCCGCTCTCTGTGCTCACTTCGGCGGGGGCGGTCACACGCGGGCTGCGGGGGGCGCGCTGACCGCCGATTCCCCGGAGGAGGCGCGCCGGAGTCTTCTGTCCTTTCTGCTGCCGGTGTTCGGCGAGGCGTTTCGCGAGGATTCCGGCGCCGGTCAGGAGGAAGGTCGATGAGCGATCTTACCAGCAAGACCCCCTTTTCGGGGGTTCTTCTGATCGATAAACCGGCCGGCATCACCTCTCACGATGTGGTGGGGCGCGTGCGGCGGCTCTATGGCACCCGGGAGGTAGGGCATACCGGCACCCTGGATCCCATGGCCACCGGACTTTTGGTGGTCTTGGTGGGGCGGGCGGTCAAGGCTTCGGATATGCTGGTTTCCGATAGGAAGCGCTACCGGGCGGGACTACGCCTGGGGCTTACCACCGATACCGAGGATACTGCGGGTGCGATTCTCACCCGCAGCGAGAATCTTCCGGACAGGGTTGCTGTAGAGGAGGTCTGTGCTTCCTTTGTGGGCAAAAGCGATCAGATTCCCCCCATGTCCAGCGCCCTGAAGGTGGGGGGAAAAAAGCTTGTGGACCTTGCCCGGCAGGGGATTGAAGTGGAACGCGCCGCCCGTCCGATCGAGATTGAATCCCTGACCGTGACCCCGGAGGAGAGTCTTTCCGACTATACGCTGGAGGTTGCCTGTTCTAAGGGCACTTACATACGCACGCTCTGTGCCGATATCGGAAAAAAGCTGGGCTGCGGCGGGGTGATGCACTCCCTGCGGCGACTGGCCAGCGGTTCTTTTTCGCTGGACGAGGCGATAACCCTGGAGGAGCTGGAGGCCATGGAGCTCTCCGGGCGTGTTGCCAAGCTGCGGCCGGTGGAAGGGGTCTTTGAAGACTATCCGCGCCTTCGGCTGCCCGCTTTTTATGAAAAGCTCGCCCGGAACGGCTGCGAGATTTACCAGAGCAAGATCGGCTCGGCCTATCCCACCGGCACACGGCTTCGTCTCTACGGTGCGGACGGCTTCTACGCGGTGGGCGAGGTGCGGGATTATCCCGACGGAAGCGCCGTCAAGCTGATCAAGCGTTTCGGATAAAGAAAACCATTGGCAGAGCGGCCCGGGAATGAGCCGCTCTGCCATGCTTACTTGTTGCGGGCATGCAGCGTTCGGAGGAGAGGAACATGGGAAACATACTTAAGATTGCACTTTTGCAGATCCATCCCTGCGGCAGATTGGAGGAAAACCTGCAAAAAGGCATGCGGTTTTGCCGAGAAGCCAAGCTTCTGGGGGCGGATATCGCCCTGTTTCCCGAGATGTGGAGCAATGGGTATCGCATCTATGACCGTCCTTTCGAGGAATGGACCGCCGAAGCAGTTTCTTTAGAAAGTGATTTTGTTCTTTCTTTCGGAAAACTCGCCGGGGAGCTGGAGATGGCGATCGGAGTTACCTTGCTTGAAAAATATGAGCGGAATCCCCGCAATACCCTCGTGCTTTTCGATCGGTTTGGGGAGCAACGGCTCACCTATGCCAAGGTTCACACCTGCGACTTTGATGTGGAACGGCATCTGACGCCCGGAGAGGATTTTCCTGTATGTTCTCTCGATACGGCCTGCGGAAATCTGCAGGTGGGCGCCATGATCTGCTATGACCGGGAATTTCCCGAGAGTGCAAGGATTCTCATGCTCAAGGGAGCTGAGCTGATTCTGGTTCCCAACGCCTGTCCGATGGAAATCAACCGGCTCTCGCAGCTCCGTGCCCGGGCCTATGAAAATATGTGTGCCATCGCGACCTGTAATTATCCGGAGGGCGTTCCGGACTGCAACGGCCGCTCCAGCGTTTTTGACGGGATGGTGTATCTGCCCGAACGGGAGGGTTCCCGGGATACCTGTATTCTGCAGGCCGACGGCAGCGAGGGAATCTTTATGGCGGAGCTTGACTTGGATCAGCTTCGCAGCTACCGTGAAAGAGAGGTACAGGGAAATGCTTACCGGCGCCCGAAAAACTATGGAATTTTGTGCAGCGAGGAAGTTGCCCATCCCTTCCTGAGACCCAACCGCCGCAAAGACGAGTAAGAGAGGAAGAACGGAGAAGAAACGATGCCATATACGGTAGAAGAGAGCAAAGAAATCTGGAACCAGAATGCAGAATTCTGGGATGACGCCATGGGGGACGAATCCAATGAATTTCACAGGGAAGTGGTGCGTCCCAAGGTGACCGAGCTTCTGGATCCTTGTTCCGGCGATTATATCTTGGATATCGCCTGCGGAAACGGGAATTATTCCGCCTACCTTGCGGCAAAAGACATCCCGGTTCTGGGTTTTGATTACAGTGAAAAAATGATTGCACTGGCAAAAAAGCGGCAGGCGGGATATGCGGATAGAATAGAGTTTTGTGTGGCAGACGCCACAAAGAAAGAGAGCCTTTTGGCCTTGAGACGAGACCAGCCGTTTACGAAGGCGGTTTCCAATATGGCGATTATGGACATCACTGAGATAAGGCCGCTTTTTGAGGCGGTCCATGAATTGTTGGCCGAGGACGGAATCTTTGTATGGGCGACACAGCACCCCTGCTTTGTCACGCGAACCGATCGATACATGACGCCGCACAGCTATTATGATATCGCCCTTGAGGGGCAGCCCCGTAAGCAGTGCTACTATCACCGCTCCCTGCAGGACATGTTTCATCTCTCTTTCCAAACGGGTTTTGTGATTGACGGTTTTTATGAGGAATGCTATCAAAGCAATCGAGAGATTCCCATGGTAATCATCGTAAGAGTCCGGAAAATTACATAGCAGAAATAGCAAAAATGCGTCCGAGAAGAACAAAAGAACAGGAGCTGTCATAAGTGAACCTATGACAGCTCCTGTTTTCTTTTGTTGATAAGAACGATTGCCGGTTCCGGTCACGGTCTTGTCCGAAAGAGGGGTAGAGTCAGAAAAACAGTTTACCGTTTTTCCAGGATCGGCTTCAGATACTGACCGGTGTAGGAGGCGGGACAGGCGGCGACCTCCTCGGGTGTGCCGGCGGTGACGACCGTGCCGCCTCCGTCCCCGCCCTCGGGGCCGAGGTCGATGAGGTAGTCGGCGGTCTTGATGAGGTCGAGGTTGTGCTCGATGACGATGACGGTATTCCCGCTGTCGACGAGACGGTTCAGAATCTCGATGAGGTGCGCCACATCCGCGGTGTGCAGTCCGGTCGTGGGCTCATCGAGGATATAGACGGTCTTGCCGGTCGAGCGCCGCGCGAGTTCGGTCGCGAGTTTGACCCGCTGTGCCTCGCCCCCCGAGAGGGGGGTGGAGGACTGCCCGAGTTTGAGATATCCCAGACCCACAACGCAGAGGGGCTGTATC
>CAZGQH010000076.1:0-7205 GCA_964527575.1 uncultured Lachnospiraceae bacterium | reverse complement strand
GGGGCCGGCGGCGCGGGCAAAGCCCTCGGCCTCGGCAAAGCCGTGGAGAAGCCCGTCTGCCGCATGGGCGTCGCTTGATAGGATCAGACGGCCGCCCTTCTCTATTATATAGGAAAGAATTGTTTTTCCGGGATAGGGCGTTCTGCGGTAGCCCCGGGCCATGGCGCCGGTGTTGATTTCAAACAGCGCGCCGGTGGGGAGAAGGGCGTCCACGGCGGCTTTGGCCGCCGAAAGATAGCGGGAATCTTCCTCGTCAAAGAGAACCGAACCTTCGTTGAACTTGGTGATCAGGTCGAAGTGACCGATGATCGAGGGCTTCAGGGAAGAAAGAGCCGCCACCGAGGCAAAGTAGTCCTCGGCGAGGGCGATCAGATCGCCCCGGTAGAAGCGGGCGGCAGTCTCTTTGAGAAGTGCCGGCGTCTCGTCGAGAGGACTGTAGCTGTCGCCGTTTTTCAGGTAATGCACCGAGCCGATGAGATAGTCGTAGCCCGCGGCGGGCGGGTCGGCGTAGAGATCCTGCTCCAGTCCGCAGAGGATTTCGATTTTCCCCCGGTATTTTTCCTTCAGCTCGCGGATTTTCTCCCGGTATTGCTGCACGCCTTCGACCGACATGCAGTAGCGCTCGTCAAAAGGGGTGTGGGCGTGACCGGAGAAGCCGAGCCGGGTGATTCCCTTTTCGATGGCGGAGGTCACCATCTCTTCCGGCGTGTTGCTGCCGTCGCAGAAGGTGGTGTGGACATGAAAGTCACAAAGGATCATGTGGTCATCTTCTCCTGCTTGACTTTTTTGTCGATCACATGGCGGGAGGCAAGCTCGTTGTGGATGTCCTCCAGAGAGATGCCCGCCTCGATCATCAGGACCATCACATGGTAGGTCAGGTCGGCGATTTCGTAGATTGTCTCTTTTTTATCCTGTGCCTTGCCGGCGATGATGACCTCGGTGCACTCCTCGCCCACCTTCTTCAGGATTTTATCCAGTCCTTTTTCAAAGAGATAGGTGGTATAGGAGCCCTCTTTTTTCTCTTTTTTGCGCCCTTCGATGAGGGCTATCAGCCCTTCGAGCGAGAAGGGGTGGCGCTCGTCGCTCTCCCAGAGGGGATTTTCGAAGCAGGAGGTCGTGCCGAGATGGCAGGCGGGGCCGTCGGGCTCCACCAGAATCTCCAGTGCGTCCTTGTCGCAGTCGGCGGTGATCGAAACGATGTGCTGGTAGTTGCCGCTGGTCTCGCCCTTCAGCCAGAGGGTTTCCCGGGAGCGGCTGTAGAAGCAGGTGAGTCCCTTTTCCATTGAAATGGCAAGGCTCTCCCGGTTCATATAGGCAAGGGTGAGAAGGCGCTTTGTGGAGGCGTCGATCACCACGGCGGGGATCAGTCCTTTTTCGTCAAATTTCAGCTCGTCAATGTTAATCATGGCAGAAGATTCCTTTCGGTGGCAGAGTGGATTTCGGTTCAGAGCCGCATGGGGATGCCTTCGTCGGCGAGGGTCTTTTTCAAATCGGGAATATCGATTTCGTGAAAGTGGAAGACCGAGGCGGCAAGCCCCGCATCCACCTTGGGAAGGGCTTTGAAAAGCTCGGTGAAGTGAGAGACCTTTCCCGCGCCTCCCGAGGCGATGACCGGAACCGAGACCGCCTCGGTGACCGCCCGGAGAAGCTCGAGGTCGAAGCCTCCCTTTACCCCGTCGGTGTCGATGGAGTTGACCACGATCTCGCCGGCCCCCGATTCCACTCCCCGGCGGATCCAGTCGATGGCCTCAAGGCCGGTGTTCTCCCGGCCGCCCTTGGAAAAGACGCGAAAGACCCCGTCCACCCGCTTGATATCGGCGGAGAGCACCACGCACTGGTCGCCGTAGCGCTTGGCGGCCTCTTCGATGAGGGAGGGATTGCGGAGGGCGCCGGAATTGACGCTGACCTTGTCGGCGCCGCACTTCAGCACCCGGTCGAAGTCGGAAAGGCTGTTGATGCCGCCCCCCACGGTCAGGGGGATGAAGACCCGGCGGGCCACCTCACAGAGGATATCGGTGAAGAGCTGCCGCCCTTCCGCCGAGGCGGTGATGTCGTAAAAAACCAGCTCATCCGCCCCGTGGTCGCTGTAATAGGAGGCCAGCTCCACCGGAGAGGAGACATCGTTCAGGCCGAGAAAGTTGACTCCCTTGACTACCCGGCCGTTTTTCACATCAAGACAGGGGATAATGCGTTTGGTAATCATCGCGCCACCTCGATTGCCTCCCGGAGCGAGATCGCTCCGGTGTAGTAGGCCTTGCCGATGATGGCGCCGTAGAGGTCGAGGGAGGCGAGGCGCTTCACATCCTCGAGCGAGGACACGCCGCCCGAGGCGATGATAGGCAGCGAAAGCGTCTCGGAAAGGGTGCGGTAGAGGGCGTGATTGGTCCCTGCCATGGCTCCGTCCCGGGCAATGTCGGTGCAGATCAGGGTGGAAAGCCCCAGGTCCTGAAGCTTCCGGCAGAAGGCAAGCCCGTCGAGGGCGGAGGTTTCGGTCCAGCCCTGGATGGCGACCTTGCCCTCCCGAAGATCTACCCCCACGGCAATTTTGTCGCCAAAGGCGGCGAGGGCTTCCTTCAGAAAAGCCTCGTCCTTGACGGCGGCGGTGCCGAGGATCACCCGGTCGACCCCCGCGTCGAGATAGCGGCGCACCACCTCCATGCTGCGGATGCCGCCTCCCACCTCGGTGAAGAGGGAGGTCTTCTCCCGGATGGCCGCAATGATTGGCAGATTGGGGGTATCGCCGCTCTTGGCGCCCTCCAGATCCACCAGATGGAGACAGGACGCGCCGGCCCTTTCAAAATCTTCGGCCACGGCGGCCGGATCGTCGCTGTAAATCGTCATATTGGCGTAGTCGCCCTTGAAAAGGCGCACCGCCTTTTTTTCGTAGAGATCGATGGCGGGAAAAATCAGCATGGTTTCGGTTTCCTTTCGTCCTTTGGCTGTCCGGACTGAGACAGTCCGAACTGTGGCAGTTCGAACTGTGGTTGTCCGAACCGTGATTGTCCGGAAAAGCGCTTCTGTCCGGTCACGGCACAAACAATTTCGCTTATCCAAAGGTTCTTGCTCTTAACTTCAATCTTAAAATCCCTTTTTCCCAAAAGCTTTTTGGGGGTCCGGGGGCTTTTTCTCGAAAAAGCCCCCGGGAAAAACTACCCCTCGCAAAAGGCCTTCAGGATGGAAAGCCCTATCCGGCCGCTCTTCTCGGGGTGGAACTGGCAGCCGTGGACATTGCCTTTTGAGACGGCGGCGGTGAGGGGCGCGCCGTAGTCCGCCGTGGCGGTGACCGCGTCGCCGCAGTCTGCCGCATAGAAGGAGTGGACGAAATAGACATGATCGCCCTCTTTTATATAACGGAAGAGGGGCGAGGGATTGTCTGTGAAGGAGAGGGCGTTCCAGCCGATGTGGGGGATTTTGTAGTCCTTTGGAATGACTTCGGCGATGGGGCGCACCTCCCCGGGAATCAGCCCCAGTCCCTTGTGCTCGCCGTATTCGAAGCTTTTTTCGAAGAGAAGCTGCATCCCGAGACAGATGCCGAGAATCGGCTTGCCCTTCGCCGCCTCCTCAGAGAGGAGGGCGGCAAGGCCGCTTTCGTTCAGCTTGGCGGCGGCGTCGGCAAAGGCGCCCACGCCGGGAAGGACGATTTTGTCCGCTCGGGCAAGGGTTCCCCGGTCGCCGGTCACGAGCACTTCTTCGCCGATGGCGTCAAAGGAGCTCTTCAGCGAGAAGAGATTGCCCACGCCGTAATCCACAAGGGCGATCATCAAAGAACCCCTTTCGTGGAGGGGATTTCGTCCCCGAGGGCGGGGTCGAGGGCGACCGCTGCCCGCAGGGAGCGGGCTGCCGACTTAAAGGTTCCCTCTAAAATGTGGTGGGAGTTCTCGCCGGCGAGCTGCTTTATATGCAGGGTGCAGCCGGTGGCGCGCACAAAGGCCCAGAAAAATTCCTTGACCAGCTCCACATCAAAACTTCCCACCTTCTCGGTGAGAAGGGTGAGATCGTAGCCAAGATAGGCGCGGCCGGAGAGGTCGAGCGAGGAGAGAATCAGCGCCTCGTCCATGGGAAGGACGGTCGAGCCGTAGCGGGTGATGCCCCGCTTGTCGCCTAAAGCCTTGGCAAAGGCTTCGCCTAAGACGATGCCGACATCCTCCACCGTGTGGTGGTCGTCCACCTCCCGGTCGCCTTTGCAGGTTAAGGTGAGGTCGAAGCGGCCGTGCGCCGCGAAGAGGGTGAGCATGTGGTTGAGGAAGCCGCAGCCGCTTTGTATGTTAGCCCTGCCGCTTCCGTCGAGATTCAGGGTGAGTGTGATATCGGTTTCCGCCGTGCGGCGGGCGATAGTGGCGTTTCTCATGGCAGTATCCTTTCGGAGGAGAAAATATGAGGTTCAGACGGGGTTTGTCCCGGAGGTCCTTTCAAGGGAAGCAAGAATCTCGGCAAGGGCGGCAAGAAGCGCCTCGCACTCTTCCCGGGAGCCTATGGTGATCCGGTTGTAATCGGCAATGCGGGGGGAGGAGAAATGGCGGACCAAAATGCCTTTCTCCCGCAGCGCCCGGTTGAGGGCTTCCCCCCTGACGGCGGGGTGGGAGGCGAAGAGAAAGTTGGCCGAAGAGTCGGTGAGGACAAAGCCCAGCTTTTTCAGCCCTTCCGCCGTAAAGGCGCGGTTTTCAATGATTTTTTGGCAGTTTTCCCGGGTGTAGGCCTCGTCGGCCAGCACCCCCAGCCCCGCCGCCATGGTCATGCTGTTCACATTGTAGGGGTTGGTGGAGTAGCGCAGAGTCTCCAGGTCGGCGATCAGCTCGGGCGAGCCGATGCCGAAGCCAAGCCGCGCCCCCGCCATGGAGCGGGATTTCGAGAAGGTGCCGGTGACCAGAAGATTTTTGTAGATTTTGGTGAGGGGAATAGCGCTTTCGCCCCCGAAGTCCACATAGGCCTCGTCGATCACCACGATATTGTCGGGATTTTTCCGGACGATTTCCTCCACTGCGGAGAGCGGCAGGGCGATGCCGGTGGGGGCGTTGGGGTTGGCGATGACTACCGTGCCGCCTGCCGCAAAATAATCGGCAGGGTCGATGGTGAAATCGGCCCGCAGGGGAATTTTCCGATAGGGAATCGTATGAAGATCGGCAAAGACCTCGTAAAAGCCGTAGGTGATATCGGGAAAGAGGGCGGGATGTCTGCTGTCGCAGTAGGCCATGAAGGCGAAGTTCAGAACCTCGTCCGAGCCGTTGGTGCAGATCACCCGGTCGGGCTCCACCCCGTAGCGATCGGCCAGCGCCTTTCGCAGGGGGGAGCAGGTGGGGTCGGAGTAAAGTTGAAGGCGCCCGGCCGCTTCGGCGGCGGCAGCTCTCGCCTTTTCCGAAGGAGGAAAGGGAGATTCGTTGGTGTTCAGCTTGATAAAGACCCGATCCTTGGGCTGCTCGCCGGGGGTATAGGGCACCAGAGACCGGTGTTTTTCCGACAGAAAGCGGCTCATGACTTTTTCTCCTCACGGCTGCGGACGAGGGCGCTTTCGGCGTGGGCGGTGAGCCCTTCTTTTGTGGCGAAGAAGGCCACATCCTCGGCCACCTCGGCCAGCGCCTCTCCCGTGAAGTAGGTATACTGGGTCTTTTTCACGAAATCATCCACCGAAAGGGGACTGGAGAATTTGGCGGTGCCGCCGGTGGGCAGGGTGTGGTTGGGGCCGGCGAAGTAGTCGCCCAGCGCCTCGGGGCAGTTACGCCCCATAAAGATCGAACCCGCGTGCCGGATGGCGTCGAGATAGTCGAAGGGATTGTCCACAAGAAGCTCTAAGTGCTCGGGAGCCAGCTCGTTGGCGATGTCGATGGCCGCCCGGAGGTTTTCGGCCACAATAATCTTGCCGTTGTTGTCGATCGAGGCCCGGGCAATTTCCGCGCGGGAAAGGAGGGGGATCTGCCGCTCCAGCTCGGCCTGTACGGCAAGCGCCAGTTTTTCGGAATCGGTGACCAGCACCGCGCTTGCCAGCTTGTCGTGCTCGGCCTGAGAGAGTAAGTCGGCTGCGGCATGGACCGGATTTGTCCTGCCGTCGGCCACAATGAGGATTTCGCTGGGGCCGGCGATCATGTCAATCGAAACTACGCCGAAGACCTGCTTTTTGGCCTCGGCCACAAAGGCGTTGCCCGGCCCCACGATCTTGTCCACCTTGGGGATACTCTCGGTGCCGAAGGCCAGCGCCGCGATGGCCTGCGCGCCTCCGACCTTGAAAATCCGGTCGACCCCCGCCACCTTGGCGGCGGCCAGAATCACTGGGTTGACTTTGCCGTCCTTCCCCGGCGGGGTGACCATGACCACCTCCCGGCAGCCGGCGATTTTGGCGGGGATGGCGTCCATGAGAACTGTGGAGGGATAGGCCGCCGTGCCCCCCGGCACATAGAGACCCGCCCGGTCCACCGGGATGACCTTCTGTCCCATGACGACGCCGGGGCGGTCGTTCAGAATAAAGCTGTTCCGCACCTGCTTTTCGTGGAAGGCGCGGATGTTTTTCGCCGCTTTTTCGAGAATTTCAAGGAATTTCGGCTCCACCGCCGCCACGGCTTCCTCGATCTCCCCGGGGGAGACGGCCAGCGAGGTGAGGGTGGCGCCGTCAAATTTTTCGGTATAGGTGAAGAGCGCCCTGTCCCCTTCCCGGCGGACGGTAGCGAGAATATCGGCCACGATGGCCTCTACATTCACGGTGGGAACCACCCGGGCGAAAATTTCTTCGGTGGGCACTTCGTTATACTTCAGAATCCGGATCATCTTTCGTTCTCCTTCCCTTCCTCTTCGGCGAGGCTTCCGACAATCTTTTCAATGGCCTCCCCCTTGAATTTGGCGCTGGCCTTGTTGGCGATCAGCCGGGCGCTGATCGGGACGATCGTCTCGATCACTGCCAGATGGTTTTCCTTTAAGGTGGTGCCGGTCTCCACAATGTCCACAATCACGTCCGAAAGGCCGAGAATGGGGGCAAGCTCAATCGAGCCGTTTAAGTGGATCATATCGATATCCCGCCCCCGAGAGGCGTAGTATTTCTTGGCGATGTTGGTGAATTTGGTGGCGACCCGCAGGGTTTTTTCGGGATTGTCCCGGAAGTTTTCGGGGGCGGCCACCGCCATCCGGCAGACGCCGGTCTTTAAGTCGTAGAGCTCGTAGATGTCGGGCTCGTATTCGAGGAGAATATCCTTGCCGCAGACGCCGATGTCGGCGGCGCCCCT
>CAZGQH010000075.1:0-7231 GCA_964527575.1 uncultured Lachnospiraceae bacterium | reverse complement strand
AACCTGGATGTACCGGTTACCTTTAACGAAAAACTGCAATGGCTTAAGTTATATGATCGCAATCCCGCTTATACGACTATGGTGGATAAATATGCGGTCAAGGAATTTGTAGCGAATAAGATCGGAAGTCAGTATGTCATTCCTACGCTCGGTGTTTGGGATCGATTTGAAGATATTGATTTTGATGCGCTGCCCAACCGGTTTGTTCTGAAATCGACACATGACAGCGGCGGGTTGGTTATTTGCCGTGATAAGCAACGATTTGACAGAAAAGCCGCTAAGAAAAAGCTTGAAAAGTCCCTGAAGCGGAACTATTATCTTCTTCACCGGGAATGGCCGTATAAAAATGTTCCGAGAAGGATTCTGGCAGAGGCCTATATGGAGGATTCCTCAACCGGAGAACTGCGGGATTACAAGTTTTTTTGTTTTAACGGGGTTCCAAAAGCGCTTTTTGTCGCAACCGAACGGCAAAAGCAGGGGGAAGAAGTAAAATTTGATTTTTTTGATATGGATTTTCATCATCTTCCGATTCGCCAAGGGCATCCCAACGCAGCTTCGTGTCCGGCCAAACCAAAAAAGTTTGATGAAATGTGCCGTCTTGCTGGTATTTTGTCTCAGAACATTCCGCAGCTGCGCGTGGATTTTTATGAGGTAAACGAAAATGTGTTTTTTGGCGAATTGACATTCTCTCATTTCGCCGGAATCGTTCCGTTTGAGCCGGAAGGTTGGGATAAGATTTTTGGGGATTGGATTGAATTACCCTCAAAAAAGGAGCAGGAGGAACTATGATTACAGTCATGACCCCTACCTACAACCGAGCCCATACATTGGGGAGGGTTTATAAAAGCCTGATCTCTCAGTCAAGCAAAAATTTTGTCTGGCTGGTTGTGGATGATGGCTCAACTGACGGAACGAAGGAATTGGTCCGGCGTTTTATCGATGAGAAAAAAATTGAGATCCGATATTTTTATAAGCCGAACGGTGGCAGGCATACGGCGTTGAATTTTGCAGCCGAAGTTGCCAATACGGAGTGGATGATCAATCTGGATTCGGACGATACGTTTACGGAGAATGCCATCGAATTGCTTGAAAAAGAGATTCGATCTATTCCTCCTGAAAAAAAAGAAAAAATCTGGCTGATCTCCGGGCGGTGTGTAGACAGTCAAACGGGGTTACTGGTCGGACTTCCGTGGAAATCCGGTATAAACAGTTTAACGGGAAAGAAGCTGCGGAAGGCTATCCTGAAAAGCCCGGGGGAAAAATCGAATTGCCGGAAGGTTTCGGTTCTGAGGAAATTTCCTTTTCCAGAATATCCGGATGCAAAGTTTGTGGCGGAGAATACGGTTTGGGAATATATCAACAATTTTTACGATCAGTGGTGTACAGACAGCGTGTTTCGTGTGTATTATCAAGACAGTCCCGACTCATTAGGCAAAGGAAAAGTTCACTCGACACAACGGAGGCAAGCGAATTATTATAACTATATAACCTATCTAAATCAATGCCGAACTTATCTCAGGATGAGACATATGTTTTTCGAGATTCGTACGGCATTATGTTTTAATGCAATTTTATTAAACAGAAGTTTAATGCAGGTTCGTAGTGATCTGCATTCTAAAACAGATCAAATGATGGTTATGCTGCTTTGGCTACCCATGAAGCTGTATATCCTTTTGACTTCAAAAAAACGCTGAAGGGCATCGATGAATTACAACACGAAAGAAAAAATCAGCCGCCAGGTTGGGAAGGCTGTAAAGTGGTCAACTGTGACAGAAGTGTTGGCAAGGCTGATCGCTCCGCTCACGAATATGGTGCTGGCACGCCTTCTGACACCAGAGGCCTTCGGTTTGGTGGCAACGGTGACAATGGTGGTCACTTTTGCAGAAGTCTTTACCGATGCCGGTTTTCAAAAGTATCTGGTTCAGCATGAGTTTCAGGATGAAGAGGATCTGAATGTCAGCACCAATGTGGCTTTCTGGACGAATTTTATCTTCTCGCTGCTTTTATTCGGAATAATAGCACTTTTTTCCTCGCCGATCGCCGCGCTGGTGGGAAGCGCCGGGGAGGGTCTTTCGGTAACGGTGGCCTGTATTGCCATCCCGCTGGTCTCCTTTTCCAGTATCCAGATGGCGCGCTGCAGACGGGATTTTGATTTCAAATTGCTTTTCGGCGTACGGATGGTAACCTCATTGGTGCCGTTGGTGGTCACCGTGCCGCTGGCCTTTATTCTGAAGAGCCATTGGGCATTGATCATCGGGACACTGTTCAGAGAGGCGCTGAATGCGCTGATCCTGATGTTGAGATTGAAATGGAAGCCTCGTTTTTCCTATAGTTTTGCCAAGTTGCGGGAGATGTTTTCTTTTACCGCATGGTCTATGCTCGAGCAGCTTTCTCTTTGGCTGACCTCTAATGTAGATATTTTCATTGTGGGACGGGTGTTGGACGAGTATTATCTGGGTCTCTATAAGACTTCTATGACCACGGTAAACGCTTATATGGCGATTATCACGGCGGCAACCACACCGGTGCTTTTTTCGGCACTTTCTCGGTTTCAGCATGACGAAGAAAATTTCCGAAATATATTTTTTCGGTTTCAGCGGCTGGTGGCGGTGCTTGTCATGCCTATGGGCATGGGACTTTATCTTTATCGACAGCTGGCAACACAGATACTATTGGGTTCGGATTGGATGGAAGTCGCCGATTTTATCGGAATGTGGGCTTTAGTAAGTTCTATTGCGATTGTCTTTATGCAGTATAGCGGAGAAGTATATCGCAGTAAAGGAAAACCCAAGCTTTCTCTGCTCTCGCAGTTGATATTGCTTGTTTTTCTTGTTGGAACAACCCTTTGGTTAGCACCGAAAGGATTTGAAGCCTTATATATCGGCAGAACTCTGGTTCGCCTTCCCAGTATCGTGGTGAGTGCTGTCATTATGTGGTGCTGTTTTAAAATATCCTTTTGGTCGGTCCTGAAAAATACTGCTGCACCGATGATCGCTACACTGGGCATGGGGGGCGTCGGTTGGGCATTACAGCAGATCAGTACGCAGCTGTGGTGGAGTATTGTTTCAATTTTTCTTTGTATCATTGTTTATTTTGTTATTTTGCTTGCCTTTCCGAAGCAGAGGCGGGAGATCTTTGCTTTTCCCTTTATCGCAAAAATTCTGAAGAAGCTTCCTCTTCACAGGGCAGGATGATTTTCTTATTGTCTTGTTAATTGGAAGTGCAATGTCAAGAAACATGGTGACAAACGAGGAAATGTCACGGTGTTTCTTGACATTTTCGTTTTTTTATGTTACAATCGGAAGAAATATGATACAAGGAAAAGAGCAGGAGAAGAGCGATGGAATACTTGGACGTACATCGGGCGGCGGTGCAGTGGGGACTGACCGAGCGGCGGGTGACCTTTTTATGTCGCGACGGGCGGATCCCGGGGGCAAAAAAGATGGGCAAGCTCTGGCGGATCCCCTCGGACGCCAAACGGCCGCAGGATGGACGACGGAAAGCCCAGGAGCAGGAGGGGCCTTATCTGGATGCCGGAATCACACGCTTTACCGTAAACGGTGCCAGCCGGAATGCCATTCTCCATTTTGAGCGGGTTTATCGGCATGTGCCGGAGTTTACCGCCTTTACGCCCTACCGTATCTGCCCGATCGGCGCTCATTCCGATCATCAGCTGGGAAAGATCACCGGCCTTGCCATCGACAAAGGAATCCATATTGCCTACGGGCCAAAGCAGAACGGGGTCGTGGAGATCGTGTCGCTGCAGTTTCCCAAGCGCGCTCAGTGGCATGTGGAGGGTACGCCCGCGGAAAAGCAGAACGACTGGGCCGACCATCTGCGGGGGGCGACTATCGCCTTAAACCGCCGTTATCCCCTTCGCGTGGGACTCTGCGCCATTATCGACGGAGAGCTTCCCATCGGCGGTCTCTCTTCCTCGGCGGCGGTCATCATCACCTTTCTCTCGGCTCTCTGTCATCTCAACCGGATCGAGCTCTCCCCGGCGGAGCTGATCGAGATTTCAAAAGAGGCGGAAAACCGCTATGTGGGGGTCTCCTGCGGGAAGCTCGACCAGAGCTGTGAGGTATACTGCCGGAAGGACCATCTTCTCTATATGGATTTAAGGGATGACAGCTATGAGCTGATTCCCACCCCCGCCTCCATGCCGCCCTACGATATTGTGATCTTTTTCAGCGGACTGCAGCGTTCGCTGGCCAGCAGCCAGTTCAATATGCGGGTGGACGAGTGCCGCTCCGCCGCCTACGCCCTGAAGGCCTTTGCGGGGATGGAGTACGGAAAATTTGAAGAGACCAATCTGCGGGATGTCCCCTATGAGGTCTATTGTCAATACCGCGACCGGCTTCCTGCGAACTGGAGCCGGCGGGCGGAGCATTGGTATTCGGAATTTGAGAGGGTAGAGAAGGGGGCGGAAGCTTGGCGTCGGGGCGATCTTGTCACCTTCGGCCGGCTTTCCTTTGCCAGCGGCCGCTCTTCCATCGAAAACTGGGAGACCGGTTCGCCGGAATTGGTCCGTCTTTACGAGATTATGACCCAAACCGACGGCATTTACGGCGGCCGCTTCTCCGGCGCCGGCTTCAAGGGCTGCTGTATGGCACTTGTCGATCCGGCCTTTACCGAATCGGTTCTGAGACGGGTGGAGAAAACCTATCTTGCTGCCTTTCCCGCCATGCGGGGCAAATACAGCGCCCATGTCTGCCACAGTGCGGACGGGGTGTGTCTGACCTGAGGAGTTCTCTGCAATGAAATGCTTTCTTCTGGCCGCCGGCTATGCGACGCGGCTCTATCCGTTGACCGAAAACTTTCCGAAATCGCTCCTCACCGTGGGTAAAAAGACGATTCTTGACTGGCTTTGCGAGGATATGGCATCTTCCGGTGCGGTGGGGGAGTTCGTGGTGATTTCCAATCACAAATTTACCCGGCTGTTTGACGAATGGGCGGCGAAAAAGCCGTACAAAATAACCGTGATCGATGACGGAACGACCGACAACGAAAGCCGGATGGGCGCGGTCGCGGACATGCAGTTTGCCCGGGAGAAGCTCGCCTGCGACGAGGATATCCTTGTTGTGGCCGGGGACAATCTTCTCGATTTCAGTCTCACGAAGTTTATCGCCTATGCGAAAGCGAAAAAGACTTCCTGCGTTATGCGCTACTTTGAGCCTTCCCGGGAAAAGCTTCTGAAGTGCGGCGTCCTGACGGTGGACGGGGAGGACCGTATCCTTAAGATGACCGAAAAGTCGCCAAACCCCGCCACCAATTGGTGCTGTCCGCCTTTTTATTACTATACCCGGGAGGACGCGGCAAGGCTTCCGGAGGCGCTTTCCTCGGGCTGCGGTAAGGATGCGCCGGGCAGCTATGTGGCCTGGCTGTCGGAGCGGGCGGTCGTTCACGCTATGGAAATGCCGGGCCGTCGCTACGACATCGGCAATTTAGCCAGCTACGAGCAGGTACAGAAAGAATATAAGGGAATACTGGTATGAGAAAAGCGAATATTGAGCTTACGAATAAAACGATCCTCATCACCGGGGCGGCCGGGTTTATCGGCGCTAAGTTGGCGGAGGCGCTCCTTTTGCTGCCGGAGCCTCTTTCGGTGGTGGGAATCGACAACTTAAACGATTACTACGATCCGGCCATCAAGGAGTATCGCCTGACCCGGATCGGGGAGCTGGCAAGAGAAAAGGGAAATGCCTCCTGGACTTTTGTCAAGGGGGATATCGCAGACAAGGACACAATCGAGGCGCTTTTTGCCGGCTATAAGCCCGATCTTGTGGTCAATCTGGCGGCGCAGGCAGGGGTGCGCTATTCGATTACCAACCCCGACGCCTATGTGGCGTCGAATCTCATCGGCTTTTATAACCTTCTGGAGGCCTGCCGCCACCACCCGGTGGAGCATTTCGTATACGCCTCCTCTTCCTCGGTTTACGGCTCCAACCAAAAGGTGCCCTATTCCACCGAGGACAAGGTGGATAATCCGGTCTCGCTCTACGCGGCCACCAAAAAATCCAACGAGCTGATGGCGCACGCCTATTCCAAGCTCTATGAAATTCCCACCACCGGTTTACGTTTCTTTACGGTTTACGGGCCGGCTGGCCGGCCGGATATGGCCTATTTCGGTTTCACCGACAAGCTGATTCGGGGCGAGACCATTAAGATCTTCAACTACGGCAACTGCAAACGGGACTTCACTTATGTGGACGATATCGTAGAGGGAGTTCTGCGGGTTCTGAAGGCTGCTCCCGAACGGGCGAAAGGGGAAGACGGTCTGCCCATCCCCCCCTACCGGATCTACAACATCGGGAACAATCAGCCCGAAAATCTTCTGGATTTTGTCAAGATCCTGCAGGAGGAGCTGATTCGTGCCGGTGTGCTTCCGGCCGATTACGATTTTGAGGCTCATAAGAAATTAGTTCCCATGCAGCCCGGGGATGTTCCGGTGACCTATGCCGACACGACCCCACTGGAAGAGGATTTTGGCTTCAAGCCCTCGACCGACCTGCGGGAGGGGCTGCGGCGCTTTGCCGAATGGTACAAAGCGTTTTATTTTATCTAAACAAGGAGATAAGGAATGAAGATTGCAGTGGCGGGAACCGGATATGTCGGCCTTTCGATGGCGCTTCTCCTCTCCCAGCACAATACGGTAAAGGCGGTGGACATTCTTCCCGAGAAGGTGGATAAGATCAACCGGGGCATTTCTCCCATCGTCGATAAAGAGATCGAGGAATATCTGGCTGCCGGAAATCTCGACTTAGAGGCTACCACAGATGGGGAGAGCGCTTACCGGGACGCGGAGCTTGTGATTATCTCTACCCCAACCAATTACGATCCCACGAAGAATTATTTTGACACCAGCTCGGTGGAGAGCGTGATCCGACAGGTGATCGCCGTCAATCCCGATGCGGTGATGATCGTAAAATCCACCGTTCCGGTGGGTTTTACCGAGTCGGTCCGGGAGAAGTTCTGCTGTGACAATATCCTCTTCAGTCCGGAGTTTCTGCGGGAAGGCAAGGCGCTCTACGACAACCTGTATCCCAGCCGCATTATTGTGGGCGTGCCGGTGCGCAATGCCCGGCTCCGGAAGGCGGCGGAGAAGTTTGCCGAGCTTCTGAAGGAGGGCGCTCTCAAAAAGGATGTGGAGGTTCGTTTTATGAATCCCACCGAGGCGGAGGCGGTGAAGCTCTTCGCCAACACTTATCTTGCGCTGCGGGTCTCCTTCTTC
>CAZGQH010000074.1:0-7253 GCA_964527575.1 uncultured Lachnospiraceae bacterium | reverse complement strand
CAAAGTCGGCAATCGGGGCGGCATAGAGCACGCCCTCCACGCCGAGTGCGCAGGGAAGAAGGAGGATCAGGGGCAAAAAGCAGAGGATATCGCGGATCAGCGAGGTGATGATCGCCGCGCCGGGCTTCCCCACCGCCTGAAAGAAGATGGCCGACATCTTAACCACACAGGTCAGGACGAGGAGTGAGAGAAAGATGCGGAAGGTTTTCTCGGCAAAGATCCAGTAATCCTCCGGGTTGGGAATGTTGGTGGGAGTGCCGAAGAGCGACACCACCGCCCGGGGAAAGAGCTCGAAGACAAGGGTGGAGAGGGCTCCGATGGCCAGCGTGGAGAAAAGAATCGCCCGGTAGATCTTTTTGACCCGGTCGTACTGACCCGCTCCCATGTTATAGCCGATCACCGGCTGACAGCCCAGTACAATGCCCACCACGATGTTGACAATCACCGTGAAGACTTTGCTCTCGATGCCGATGACGGCGATGGGAATATCCGCCCCATAGACAGAGAGGGCGCCGTAGCCTGCCAGCATGATGTTCGATACCAGCGAGATCACCACGATGGTCATCTGGGTGATAAAGGAGGAGATTCCCAGCTTAAAGGAGCCGGAAAAGGCGGGAAGGTCGGGAAGAAAGCTTTTTGCCGTCAGACGGAAGGTCTTGGAGCGGAAGAAATAGACGATGCTGAAGAAAAGAGAGACCATCTGACCGGCTACCGTGGCCAAGGCCGCGCCGGTCATGCCCCAGTGAAGGCCGAAGATGAAAACAGGGTCGAGAATGAGATTCACCGCTGCCCCCGCCAGCATGGCGGCCATGGCCCAGCCGGGGCTGCCGTCTGCCCGGATGACCGAGTTCAGCATATTGGAGAGCATATAGGCGGGGAAAAAGAAAAGCACGATGGTGAAATACTCTACCGCCAGCGGAAGGCTGTTCTCCGAGGCACCGAAAAGAGTGAGCAGCTCGGTGCGGAAGGGGAAGAAGAGGGCGATGAGAAAAAGGCTGACAAGAAGGGTCAGGGTGATGCCGGTACCCACGGCCCGGTGTACCTTACCTGTATCTTTTTGTCCCTGGCAGAGGTTTAAGTAGGCGGCGCAGCCGTCGCCGAACCACCAGGCAAAGGCGTGGGTGATGACGAAGATCGGAAAGACCACACCGGTGGCGGCGTTGCCTAAGGTGGAAAGCTCGCTGTTGCCGATGAAGATCTGATCGACGATGTTGTACAGGGCACTGACCAGCAGGGAGAGGACGCAGGGAATTGAAAACTTCAGCATCAGCTTGGAAATTTTTTCTTCCCCTAAAAGGCGGATGTCGGAGGAATTCATGAAAATGACCGCGACGCTCGTTTTCTTTACGAGGGTCTCCTTATCTTTATTCAGGGTATTTATGGTTTTGTGACGGAAAAATAGGCCTTGATGCGGTGGACTTTTTGACACAAAAGAAGAGCGTAAAACTTCGTCGGAAATTTTACGCTCCCACCCGGGTTCGCTGTCGGTATTCTACCACAGAAAGAAAGCTTTGTCAAGCCGAAGGAAAAAGCCGGGATTCAAATTCTGTTAATGGCGCTTACGGGATCTTATTTTCAGCGCAAGAGCTTGTTCATAAAAAATTAATAAATATTACTCTTGCAAAACCCTCCTGTGCGTGGTATAATAACCCATGCGGCTGAATGCGTCATGGAGAAGTACTCAAGAGGCCGAAGAGGCGCCCCTGCTAAGGGTGTAGGCCGTGAATAACGGCGCGAGGGTTCAAATCCCTCCTTCTCCGCCAGAAAAAGGGGAAAAGATGCCCTGTGAAAAAGCCTTGATTTTTCAAGGCTTTTTCGTGTTTTTAGGGAGAATCTTTACTGCTTTTTACGTTTAGGACTGTTTCAGCATAATAAAAGGTTTAACCGCCGGATTATTTGCGCCGCATATTGGGACTGTTCTAAGCAGATAGCCGTGAAATGGCGAGCAGACAGCCAAGCCGTAAAAACGGGTGAGACCGACCCCACGGCGGAGGAATTGACAGGAATAAAAAAATATACAACATAACAAAACAGAATAACTAAACAGAGTAGAGGTAAGCGTGTAGAGTGTCCTTTGAACGGGGAGTTGTCAGGGGAACGAATGACGAATTGGTCAGCAGTGCTTAGCTCGCATCCCGCTGAAATAATTGCTTTCAAAGGGACAAGTCTATCTGCTTGTCCCTTTTTGGGCATGAATGGATTACGCTATATATTTCAAGGGATAGGTGTTTTGAGCACATATCCTTTTTTTATGCGAAAACAAAAAGGAGCTTAAAATGGACAGTAAAAAAGCAGAGCAGGCAGTCGCCATGTTATTGGAGGCAATCGGGGAAGATCCAAACCGGGAAGGACTGAAAGACACCCCCAAAAGGGTGGCGAAAATGTTTGAAGAGATTACAAACGGAATGAACCAGACGCCGGCAGAGCATCTGCGCGTTGTGTTTGATGCCGCCGATGCCAATATTGTAATTCAGAAGGATATCGAGTTTCACTCGTTATGCGAGCATCACCTGCTGCCCTTTTTCGGGAAGATACACATTGCCTACCTTCCCAAAGATAAGGTGGTTGGTTTGAGTAAGCTGTCGAGAGTGGTAGAGGTGTTTGCCAGAAGGCTTCAGATACAGGAGCAGCTCACTACTCAAATAGCCACCTCACTGAGTGAGGAACTGGATACCAAAGGGGTGCTTGTGATATGCGAAGCCGAGCATACCTGTATATCCATGAGAGGAATAAAAAAAATCGGAACCAAAACGGTTACCATGCACGCGACAGGCGTTTTTGAAGAGAATTATGATTTAAGACGCGAGGTTATCGATTTCATAAAATAACGGGGAAATCATGAAAAGAGTAGATAAAATTATTGCACATCCTGCTTTTACAGCAATTATGAAGGAATTAAAAGAAAAAGAGGCCGCAAGGAAATATTGCATTCATGATATGGAGCATTTACTGAATGTTGCGCGGATCATGATGATAAAAAATTTAGAAGAAAATCTGAATTTTGAAAAAGAGTTACTTTATGCCGCGGCCATTCTTCATGATATCGGAAAACTAAGCCAATATAAGACGGGAGAAAAACACGCTTTGATCGGCAGTGAAATTGCAGAGACAATCCTTCTGGAGTGCGATTTTTCCGTCGAGGAGACGAAAAGGATAACGCAGGCAATCAGGACGCACAGCGGCAATGAGCCGACCAATCCCTTGGGAGAGCTTTTACGGGACAGCGATCGGTTGAGCAGAAATTGTTTTCTTTGCGGTGCGAGCGAGGCGTGCAATTGGCCGGAAAACCAAAAGAACAGAGGTCTGACAATATGAAAATAGGAAACAGGGTATTTGATACGGCATCGAACTTTTATGTGATGGGTATCGTGAATGTGACACCGGACTCCTTTTCGGATGGAGGCCGCTATAACAAGATAGACAAAGCGATGCTTCATATGGAAGAAATGATAAAAGACGGTGTCGATATTCTGGATATTGGCGGAGAGTCCACAAGGCCAAGCTTTCAGAAAGTATCGGCACAGGAGGAGCTCGAGCGTGTTCTTCCTGTACTGGAATTGGTAAGGCAGAATTTTGATATTCCGGTATCTCTGGATACCTACAAAAGCGAGGTGGCTCTCGCCTGTGTTCCCTATATTGACATGGTGAATGATATCCGGGAACTTCAGTATGACGTCGATATGGCAAAGGTGATTGCCGAAAACAATTTAGCCTGCTGCATTATGCATAACCGTGAAGGCTCCGATTATGTCAATTTCTTTGACGATCTGAAAAATGACCTCCGGCAGAGCATCGAAACAGCAAAACGGGCAGGAATTCCGGCAGATAAAATTATGATCGATGCCGGGGTCGGATTTGCCAAAACCTATGAGCAAAATCTGATTGCAATTAACCGGACCGAGGCGCTGAAAGAATTTAACCTGCCGATTTTGATGGCAACCTCAAACAAAAGTGTTATTGGCATTTCCACAGGAGCCGAGGTGACCGACCGCGTGAGCGGAACGGTTGCCACTACCGTTATCGGCGCATTAAAGGGCGCGAGCTTTTTCAGGGTTCACGATGTGAGGGCGAATAAGCAGGCCTTGGCTATGACAAAAGCGATTCTCAAGGAAAGAAAGGAAGGGTAGAAGTGGATACGATCCGGATAACCGGGCTGAAATTTCATGCCAATCATGGGGTTTATGAGGAAGAAAAGATAAACGGGCAAGAGTTTTCGGTTGACTGCAGTTTTTCGCTTGATACCAGTATCTGTGCGGATGATTTAACCAAAACCGTGCACTATGGCGAGGTGTCTCTTGCTATCGTTGCTTTCTGCACGGCCCATCGATTTGATCTGCTTGAAATGCTGGCGAACAGCTTAGCGAAATACCTGCTGACGAAATATCCGCTCATGACCGAGATAACACTTACCATCCATAAGCCAAATGCACCGATCCCGACCGAATTTGACGATGTGAGTCTCACGGTTACACGAAGGAGTGCCATCTGTTTTTTGGCGCTTGGATCGAATCTGGGCGATAAGGAGAAAAATCTGAATTCGGTCTTGGATTTAATTGAAAAAGACGAAAACATAAGTCTATTGAAAAAATCCTCTTATATCCCAACCAAGCCCTACGGGGTTCTCGATCAACCGGATTTTCTGAACGCAGTTATTCTGGTGAAAACGGTGTATACCCCGTATGAATTGCTGGCGTTTTGTAAAAACGCAGAAAAATCAGCCAGCAGAGTCAAAACAAGAGTTTGGGGCGAACGCACCCTGGATGTGGATATTCTGACCTATGATGATGCGGTTATTTTTACCGAAAATCTGAAAATACCTCACCCTGAAATGCACCTAAGAGATTTTGTGCTGAAACCTTTGTGTGAAATTGAACCGTACTTTCTCCACCCTGTCCTAAAAAGAAGCGCAAAAGAGCTGCTGCGTGCTTTGAAAGAACCGCTATGAATATGAACGCGATAGCCTGCATAGATGAGGCGAACGGCATCGGGTACCAAAATTCTCTGCTTTATCACATTAAAAAGGATATGGCTTTTTTCCAAGAGAAAACCGTCAATAATGTGGTGGTTATGGGAAGAAAAACCTTGGAGTCATTCCCAAATCAGGCACCGCTGAAAAACAGAATCAATATTGTCATGACCTCGAAAAAAAGTATTGACGGCTGCATCTGTGTAAAAGACAAGAAGAGTCTGTTTGAAGTGCTGCCGCACTTTTCCGAAAAAGAAATCTATGTGATTGGCGGACAGCAGATCTATGCGGAGCTTCTGCCATATTGCGGCAGGGCGTATATCACAAGAGTTTGTATGACAAAACAGGCTGACGCTTTTTTCCCCGACATCGGCCATCTGAAAAACTGGGTAATGAAAAGTAGGAGTGAGGATTTTTTCGAAGACCGTATCCAATACCGATTTGAGCGGTACGAAAATACGGATGTATGGAAATACCGGTAACCGAACGGTTTATTTTCCGTAGCGCATGTTTATCGCTGCTAATATGGTGCATAATAGCAGTAAATGACCGTTATGAAACATATCCGGCACCCCCTTAGCCGCTGGCGGTGACGGTTCTGTTAAGGAAAAGAGGAGTATCAATCATGAGAAAAATCAAAGCCATTCAGTATGGATGCGGAAAAATGGGTAAGTATATCCTGCGCTATATGTATGAGCATGGCGTTCAGATTGTCGGTGCAATCGACATCAATCCGGATGTAGTCGGGATGGATATCGGGGATTTTGCGGAGCTTGGTGTGAAAACCGGTGTGATTATCGGGAATCAAGCCGACGAGATCTTAGACAATACCGATGCCGATATCGCAGTGGTTACGCTTTTCAGTCTGGTCAGCGACTGTTATGAACATTATGTAAAATGTCTGAGCCGCGGAATCAATGTCATCTCAACCTGCGAGGAGGCCACTTATTGCTGGACCACCGACCCGGTACGGGCCAATATGCTTGATGTGATTGCCAAAGAACATGGCTGTACCTTTGTCGGAAGCGGAATGGAAGACACTTTCTGGGTCAACATGGTCGGTATGATTGCAGGAAGCTGCAACAGCATTCAGAAAATCGAAGGCGCGGTGAGCTACAATGTTGAGGACTACGGATTGGCGTTGGCCAAGGCTCACGGGGTGGGACTCAGCGCCGAGGAATTTGAAAATCAGATTGCCCATCCCGAAACAATAGAGCCCTGCTATGTGTGGAACTCGAACGAAAGCCTGGCCGCAAAGCTTGGGCTAACCATTAAAAGACAGACGCAGGAATGCGTCCCGTATTTTGGGGAAGACGATGTTTATTCCCATACCCTGCAGCGGACAATTCCCAAGGGAGAGTGTATCGGAATGGCGGCTGTTGTAAAAACCGAAACCTTCCAGGGGCCGATCCTTGAAACGAAATGCATCGGCAAGGTGTACGGTCCCGATGACGGAGATATGTGTGACTGGAAGATCACAGGCGAGCCGGATACCGAATTTCATGTAGTCAAGCCCGCAACGGTTGAGCATACCTGCGCCACGATTGTCAACCGCATTCCGAGTGTGTTAAAGGCGCCGTCGGGTTTGGTAACGGTGGATGAACTGGATGAAATTTCGTTTTTGGCCTATCCCATGGAATTTTACTGTTAAAATAATCGGACCCTATTCGATTGCAGGAGAAGCAACCGATGGCACAGGATTTTTAATGTCACGGTTACAGCGTTATGGCGTGGATTTGATTCCGTCTTGGGAAGAGCCGGCTGGGACAAAAAACAACAATTTTCGTCTGAAGATTGTTGTTTTTTGTTTGTGTGCTCGGCACGCGTAATAACTTGGCGGAGAAGGTTCGCTACAGGCCTGGCAGCAGGAACTGTCAGCCAAAGACAAGGGCGTCCGTCGAGAGGAGGAGTCTGAAAGAAGTCGGAGGCAAAACCTCGGTCTGACAATCAGAAATTGCATACAGGGCATATTAGTAAGGAGAAGAAGGAAAAAAGTTTTTCTTCGTTTTTTGGGGAAGGACCGAACAATCATAAGTTCCGAGTAAGAAACGAAAGAAGGTCGGTATGATGAAAACAGAATACGCCGAAAACGAGGGGAGCAAACCTGAAGAAATTGGGTATGCCCGAATGGCAGGCTTGCCGAAATGGGGACACTCGTAAAGCTTACTGGGCTGTGGCGTATTACATCACACCATAACAAACGAAAGACTTGCACGCAGGGAATAATATGATATATCCGAAGCGTACAAGTCTATGCACTCAATATGATTGAACCGCCGTGTACCGA
>CAZGQH010000073.1:0-7258 GCA_964527575.1 uncultured Lachnospiraceae bacterium | reverse complement strand
GGGGAGGAGCAGTTCAATCGGAAGGGGATTCTTTTTCTTCTGACGGTGCTGTTTATTCTGCCTCTGATCCTCTGTCTTCTCATCGATCTGCGCATGAACCGGGCGATGTACTGGTCGGGCTATGTGGTGGGCGGACTGGGACTTGCCTATCTTTCGCTGGTTCTGCCTCTTTGGTTCAAGCATCCCAATCCGATGGCGGTGCTGCCCTTCTTTTTCGGCGGAACGGCTTTATATGTGGGCTATATCTGCTGGAGTGTCGAGGGCAAGTGGTTTTGGACGCTGGCTTTTCCGGTCATTCTCTATGCCGCGGCGTCCATTCTCCTTCTGGTGGCGCTGATTCGGTATCTCAGGCGGGGCTATCTTTTCATCGCCTGCGGCGGGGTCTATGCCCTCGGGGGCTTTACGGTGATGCTGGAATTTCTCATCCGTTACACCTTCGGGGTGCGCCGCCTTTTTCTCTGGTCGATGTACCCGCTGGTGGTCTGTCTGATTGTGGGTACCGCACTTCTCGTGATCGGGCTTTGCCGCCCTTTGCGCGAATCTTTACAGAAAAAATTCTTTCTGTAAAAGAGGGGCGGAACATAAAAAGAAAAAGAAAGCGATATCCCCTCAAAAGATCGTTTGGAATCGGAATTACCGGGTAAGTAATTCCGATTTTCTTTTTTATCGGGCAGGGGGTTGACAAACGACTCTTTTTGATATATACTCAATGATATATAACGAAGAGTATACGAGAGGAAATTATGCCGCCGAAAACGAGAATCACGAAAGAGTTATTGCTGCAGACCGCATACGAATTGACGAAAAGGAGCGGGATAGAACGACTGACGGCAAAAGCCGTTGCCAAACAGCTGAACTGTTCGGTTCAGCCGGTCTATTGGGTGTTTGAAACCATGGACAATCTGCGCTTGGCGGTCATTGCCGAAGCGACCAAAGAATATAACCGGTATTTGCTCACCGAAATTCCGAATCTGCCCAAATATAAAGCCATCGGATGGAATTATATACGGTTTGCCAAGGAGCAGCCGCAGTTGTTCCGCCTGCTTTTTATGACAGAGCGGCAAAGCGATACGCCGATCGGCGAAAGCGATCTGGACGAGAACAAAGCGTATATCTTATCGTTGATTAAGAATGACTATGGGGTAAGTGATGCGACTGCAAACGATATCTACATAAGACTGTGGCTCTTTTCTCACGGAATCGCGACCATGCTTGTGACCAGAACCGTCAGTCTTGACGATCGGGAAATCGGGCAGATGCTGAACGATGTCTTTTTAGGGCTGCTTAAGAATGTAAGGGGGAATGAGGCAACATGATAGAAATGAAAGAGGTGTCGAAAATTTATGGGAAGGATGCCAATCGGCTGTATGCTTTAAATCATCTTTCTCTTCAGATTGCCGACGGGGATTTCGTCGTTATCTTAGGCGCGTCGGGCTCGGGCAAGTCGACGCTTTTACATGTTATGTCGGGACTGGAAAAGCCCGATTACGGAAGGATCGCCTATGACGGGGTGGAAATTAGCGGTTTCAATGAAAAGGAACTGACCGAATTCCGTAAGAACAATGTCGGCTTTATCTTTCAGCAGTACTATTTGCTTCCGCATCTGACGGTTGAAAAGAATGTCCGCATGGGCGCAGACCTTGCCGGCAATCGGGATTATCGGGAAGTGATAGAATCGGTCGGTCTTGGCGATAAGACAAAGAAATATCCGAGCGAGCTTTCCGGCGGCGAACAGCAGCGGGTGGCCATCGCCCGCGCTCTTGCCAAAAAGCCGAAGGCATTATTTCTGGATGAGCCTACCGGGGCGCTGGATGAGCAGACCGGCAGGCAGGTGCTTGCCTATATCGCCGAACTTCATCGGCAGTGCGGGTTTACGCTTGTCATGGTCACGCACAATCAGAATATTGCGGAGATGGCGGGCACCGTCATTAAAATGAACAGCGGAACGATTACCGAAACCGTCAAAAATGCGGTACGGAAAAGTGCCTATGAAATTGCGTGGTGACGGTATGATAATCGGACTGAAAGACAGTATCAAGCTGATCGGGATCTCGATCATTACCGGCTGCGCCGTTTTCGTATGTACCCTGTTTTTGAATTTCAATATTGACATAACCGCCATGAAGGATGAGATCACAACCGAAGCAGGAGCGGCTCTCTACGACGCACTTGTGTCAATGGGAAGGTTTACGGCGGTTATCTCCGGCGGCTGCCTTGCCGTGACTTCGGTCGTGGTACTGCTGTTCTATGTGAAGAATTATATCGACACCCATGGGAAAGAGCTGGGAATCTTAAAAGCGTTAGGCTATGGACGGCTTAAAATAGCAAAACATTTTTGGGTATTCGGACTCAGCGTTTTTCTCGGCGGTCTTGTCGGCTTTGCTGCGGCATTTCTCTATTTGCCGTCCTTTTATGTTCAGCAGAATGCGGAGGGACTTTTCCCGGAGATTGCGGTCCGGTTTCATGTCATTCTGCCGCTCTCTCTGATTGTTCTGCCAACAATCTTTTTTGCCGGAACAGCGGTGCTGTTCGCTTATCGGAAATTAGGAAGACCGGCACTGCATCTTTTGAAAGAGATACAGGAGCATAAAACCAAGAAACACAAAGAGAAAAGAAAAGACCGTCCGTTTTTGAAGGAACTGTCAGAAAGTGTTTTGCGGGATAAAAAGGTGCTCTGCTTTTTTATCGCTTTTTCCGCATTCTGTTTTTCCGCCATGGTGCAGATGTCTTTTTCCATGGAGGAACTGGCAAGCAAAAATATGGCGGCGATCGTTTTGATTATCGGCATTGTCCTTGCGTTTACCATTCTTTTTATCTCGTTATCGACTGTTGTGAAAGGGAACGCCAAAACAATCGCGCTGATGCGTGTCATGGGCTATGAGGACAGAAAAAGCAACCGGGCAATCCTGGGTGTATACCGGCCGTTTGCGTACGTAGGCTTTGCTTTGGGGACGGGTTATCAGTATGGCCTGCTTAGAATCGTGCTGGTGGCCTTCTTTTCGGAACTGGAAATGCCGGAATATCATTTCGATTTTGCAGCTTTCCTGATTACCCTTGCTGTATTTATGGTTGTCTATGAACTTGCGATGGGATTCTATGCCTGGCGCACAAAGCATGTGCCGGTTAAAAGCATTATGCTGGAAAACTGAAAAACTGCCTGTTTGCTGCGGGCTTTGTCCGGCTCTCTGTCCGCCTCCGGTAAATTCCGGGGCATCGGTTAGGATAGCGAAGAAAAAAGACGCTTCCGGTTTTCCGGAAGCGTCTTTTGAATTTGCATGAATTTGTCGGCGCAGTCAGCGGCCGAGGTATTTTTCTAGCGAGGCGAGCTTGACGGCGGTGACGAGGATCTCGGTTGCCACCGTGACCTCCTCCAGCGGGGGATAGGTGGGGGCAATCCGCAGGTTTTTATCCTCGGGATCCTTACCGTAGGGGAAGGTGGCGCCTGCGCCGGTCATAACGACGCCGGCTTCTTTCATCAGCTGATAGACCCGGTGGGCGCAGCCCGGCTCGGTGTTGAGACTGATGAAATAGCCGCCCCGGGGGCGGGTCCACTCGGCGATGCCAAGAGGCGCAAGCTCACGGTCAAAGGCAGTCAGCACCGCCTCAAATTTCGGGCGGATGAGGGCGGCGTGCCCCTTCATGTGCTTGTAGATGCCCTCCACATTGCCGAAGTACTTCACATGGCGGAGCATATTCAGCTTGTCGCAGCCGATGGTCTGCACCGTCATGATCGACTTGATATATTCGATATTCTTCACCGACGAGGCAATCACCGATACGCCCGAGCCGGGGAAGGTGATCTTCGAGGTGGAGGTAAACTCATACACCATATCCGCGTTGGGGGTGCCCCGCACCAGCGCCGGCAGGTTGAGAAGACTGTCCCCCTCCTCGTAGAGATCGTGCACGATGTAGGCGTTGTCCCAGAAGATACGGAAATCGGGGGCGGCGGGCTTTAAGGCCGCAAAGCGGCGCACCGTCTCGTCGGAATAGGTGATCCCCTCCGGGTTCGAGTACTTGGGAACGCACCAGATGCCCTTGATCGAGGGATCGGCGGCGACCAGCGCCTCCACCCGATCCATATCGGGACCATCCGCCTTCATGGGAACCGGAATCATTTCGATGCCGAGCGATTCGCAGATGGCAAAATGGCGGTCGTAGCCGGGGGCGGGGCAGAGGAATTTGATCTTTCCCTGCTTCACCCAGGGACCGACTTCCTTATCGGAACCGTAGAGCATGCAGCGGGCTACGGTGTCATACATGATGTTGAGACTGGAGTTGCCGCAGACGATGAGCTCCTCGGCAGGGAGGCCCAACAGGTCGGAGAAGAGGCGCTTGGCCTCGGGTGTGCCGTCGAGCAGGCCGTAATTGCGGCAGTCAAAGCCGGTCTCGGAAAGACAGTCTTCGGGAGAATCGATCACCCCCAGCATGGCCTGCGACAGGTCGAGCTGACGGCGGTCAGGCTTGCCCCGAGACATGTCGAGAGAGAGATTCTTGTTTTTGTAAGTATGATAAACTTCCAGAACGCGGGCGTATTCGGCCTCCAGCGCCCCGCGATCCAGGTTACGGTAATTTGTCACGGGTTCTTAACCTTTCCTTCGAAAAAATACGACGCAGACCGTCCAAAACCGCAAAATTTTCGAAAAAGCATTTTGTCTACATTATACAACGCCCAACCCTCAAAAACAATATATATTCGTGCCAAAATCAAGAAAAATATTGTTGTTTTTTTTGACGATTCGTGATAAAATAACAGGAGAAAATGTCCTTTTTCAGCGGCGGACTAAGACTTCGTCTTCATTTTATGACGCAATCCGGCTGTTTGACAGAAAAAGGAATACAATTTATGGTAAAAGCGGAGGAGCAAGCTATGACTCTGGTGATTTTGGCGGCGGGAATGGGTTCGCGCTACGGCGGCCTGAAGCAGGTGGATCCCATTACCTCTCACGGCGAATTTATCATTGACTATTCGATTTACGACGCCATCGGCGCCGGTTTTGACCGTGTGGTTTTTCTGATTAAAGAGGAGAATCTGGAAATCTTCAAGGAGACGATCGCTGACCGCATCGCCCCCTTTACCAAGATCGATTTTGCGTTCCAGGCGCTGGATATGCTGCCGGAGGGCTTTGCCCTTCCCGCCGACCGGGTCAAGCCCTGGGGCACGGCTCATGCGGTGCTCTGCTGTGAGAAGGTGGTTGGCGATGACAATTTTGCCGTCATCAACGCCGACGATTTCTACGGCAGAGAGGCCTTTGTCGAGATGGCAAAGGCGCTGAAGGGCGACCGCACCGGCCGCTACTGCATGGCGGGCTACATTCTTGACAACACCCTCACCGACAACGGCAGCGTGGCCCGCGGCGTCTGTACGGCCAAGGACGGCAAGCTGGTCTCGATTGAGGAGCACACCAAGATCTATCGGGAGGGCGAAAAGGTCTTCTGCGCCGGGGAGGGTGAGCCCCATCCCCTCGATCGGAAGAGCATCGTGTCGATGAACTTCTTCGGCTTTGCTCCCGATGTCTTTGCCATCTTCCGGGAGGGCTTCTGCAAGTTCCTCTCCGAGGACAGAGGCCCCAAGGCCGAGTTCTTCATTCCGCTTGCCCTTTCGGGAGCGATGGAGAAGGGACAGTGCAGCGTGGATGTGCTTCCCACCGACGCCAAGTGGTTCGGCGTGACCTATGCCGCCGATAAGCCCGGCGTTGTGGAGAAGATCCGCGCGATGACCGAAGCCGGCATCTATCCCGACGGCCTTTGGACGAAAAAATGAACGAATCCTATACACAGGAAAGGGAGGCTCTCTCTCACTTTCCCCTGAAGGGAAAGGTGCTGTCGCTGACTCCCTGCGTCGTGGGACTCATCAATGCTACCTATTTCGTTCACACCGACGGCGGCGACTATGTGCTCCAGAAGATCAACACGAATGTCTTTGAAAGTCCCGACAAGGTGATGGCCAATGTGGCGCTGGTGACCTCCCATCTGTCCGGAAAGGGGCTTCGCACCCTGCATTTTCTCTCCTCCGACGGGGGTGCTCTTTTCTGGCAGTCGGACGACCGCGGGGTCTGGCGGGTGAGTATCCGGGAGCGGGGCAAGAGCTACGACAGCGTTACGGCCGATCTTTTCGAGAGCGCCGCCCGCGCCTTCGGTTCCTTTCAGAAGGCGCTTGCCGACTTTGACGCGACTCTGCTTCACGACACCATTCCGGATTTTCACAATACGAAAAAGCGCCTTCGGCATCTCTTTGCCAGTGCCGCCGCCGACCCGCTCGGCCGGGCGGCCTCCTGCCGGGAGCTGATCGATTTCTGCAAAACTCACGAAGCCGAAGCCTCGCTGATCACCGACGGTCTTGCCGACGGCAGCCTCCCCTTGCGGGTGGTTCACAACGACACCAAGGTCAACAATGTGCTCTTTGACGAGAACGGCATCGGCCTTGTGCTCGATCTCGATACCGTCATGCCGGGCAGCATCCTCTTCGACTTTGGGGATGCGGTGCGCTCCGGCGCTTCCACCCGGCCGGAGGGGGCGCTTGATTTTGAGAATATCAAACTGGATGCTTCTCTTTACACGGCTTTTCTGAAGGGCTTTCTTGCCGGAACCGACGGGATCCTCACCGAAAAGGAGCTCGCCCTTCTCCCCCACAGCGCCTTTATCCTGGCGCTCGAGCTGGGCTGCCGCTTCCTCGATGACTACCTCACCGGAGACCGCTATTTCCGCACGACTTACGCCGGGGAAAATCTCGACCGGGCCCGGGGGCAGCTGGCGTTGGCCGCCGATATCGATGCCCGCATCGGAGAGCTTGCGGCGCTGACTGAACGCTTTCTGTAATCTTTCTTTTTCTCTAAAACAATTGTTTGTAAAGGAGACATTGCCATGATTTTAGTCACCGGAGGAACCGGCTATATCGGCTCTCACACCGTTGTCGAGCTGCAGAAACAGGGTCGCCAGGTCGTGATCGTGGACAATCTTGTGAATTCCAAGCCCGAAGTGGTGGATTATATCGAGAAGATCACGGCAGTCCGCCCGCTCTTCGTGAAGGCGGATGTCTGCGACGGGGAGGCGCTGGAGGAGATTTTTTCCTCCTATCCCATCAATTCGGTGATCCACTTTGCCGGGCTGAAGGCGGTGGGCGAGAGCGTGGCAAAGCCCCTCGAATATTACAGCAACAATCTGGTGGGCACCCTCACGCTGTTGGCGGTCATGCGCCGTCATGGCTGCAAAAAGATTGTCTTTTCCTCCTCCGCCACCGTCTACGGCAGATCCGAGGAGG
>CAZGQH010000072.1:0-7262 GCA_964527575.1 uncultured Lachnospiraceae bacterium | reverse complement strand
GTTTCCATCGGCTCACGGAGCGGATCGATGGGCGGATTGGTCACCTGGGAGGCGTTGATTAAAATTCTGTCCCAGTAGACAGGAAGGGGCTTGGGGTTGCCCATGGAGGAAAGGAGAACGCCGCCGCTTCCGGCCTGCTTATAGATTTCCTTGATGGTGTCCTGCTGCCAGTTGGCGTTTTCACGGAATTCACAGTTGCTCTTTACGATTTTGAGGGCGCGGGTCGGGCAAAGAGAGACGCAGCGCTGACAGTTGACGCATTTGGTCTCGTCGCTGAGCATGATCTTTCGGTTTTCCTCGTAGGTATGTACTTCGTTGGCACACTGCTTCTCGCAAATACGGCAGGCGATACAGCGACTGTCGTTCCGGACAACCTCAAATTCGGGATAGAAGTCGTTCACAGTCATCAGAAACATCCCTCCTTTACCTGGATGATGACGGGCTCTCCGCCTGCGGGAGCCCAGATGTTCTCGGCCAGCGGCTCCATGGCACGGATGGCGGCTTCCTCGCTGGCAATATAGACCTTGTTTCCTTTTTCGCCCACAACCATCGACCGGAGCTTTAAGCGGTCGTTCAGCGCCATCAGTCCTCCTTCATAGCCGAGAACGATCGAGAAGGGTCCGGTAACCAGCAGGCTGGGAAACAGGGTGCGCAGATAGATGTGCTTTTCTTTGTCCAGTTGATCGCTCTTGCTTTCAATGGTGCTCCAGAACGGGGCGGCAATGACGCTTGCCGCTTCGTTCAGCGTCAGTCCCTGCACACGCACCAGATAGTCGAACAGGTAGGTAATGACTTCGGTATCGGTCTGAAGACTGCATTTATAGCCGAACATCTCGATATATCTTCGGTTCGCATCGTAGGAAGAGATCTCACCGTTGTGGACGACGGAGTAATCTAACAGCGTAAAAGGGTGGGCTCCGCCCCACCAGCCGGGTGTGTTCGTGGGATATCTGCCGTGAGCCGTCCAGGAATAACCCTCGTATTCCTCCAGCCGATAGAATTCGCCCACATCCTCGGGAAAGCCGACAGCCTTAAAGGTTCCCATATTTTTGCCGCTGGAAAAGACATAGGCGCCTGGCATTTCGGTATTGATTTTCATCACGGTGCGCACGACAAGTTCCTTCTCGTCCAATTGCATCGCGTCCAGCACGGAGCGCAGAGGGGTGACAAAATATCGCCAGATGATGGGCTCGTCGGTGATCGCGGGAATTTTCCTTGTGGGAAGAATTTCCGATTGAACGATCTCAAATCTTTCTTTTAAGAATACCTCGCAGTTTTTCCTTGTGCTTCGTTCATCAAAGAAAACGTGCAGCGCATACAGCTCCCGGTACGCCGGGTAGATGCCGTATGCGGCAAATCCGCCGCCCAAGCCGTTGGAACGATCGTGCATCGGTTTCATCGCGTCTATAATCGGTCTTCCCGACATTTTTTCGCCGTCTTTGGCGATCACTGCTGCTATGGCACATCCCGAAGGAATCCGTACCTGACCCTCTTTTACCATACTCTAACCCTTCCTTAAGAGAAAAAACAAAGGCGTCCATGGATCCGACAGCGGTTGCCGGATCCCATGAACGCCTTTGCTCACTTGCCGGCATTATAGCACCTTTTTTGTCGGTTGTCAAGGCAGAATAGAAAAAAGTTCAGCCACTTTGACATTTTTCAAAAAAATTTTCAAAAATCCCTTGACAAACCGCCTTGTGTGGTGTATAATCCGACACAGAAAGGCAAAGGCGTCTTTGACAGAGGGTATCTGTCAGAGCCGCCTTTTCTTTTTTCTGCTGCATTCGCAGACGATTAGGCGGGTAGTGCGTCTGTCCGGTCGGTGCAGGCAGCAAGCGGTATCGAAAGTGCATATAAAAAAGTCGGAAAAGGCAATGGCGTCTTTCCTGCGTAAAAGCGGGAAAGACGCCTGTCGTTTTTCCTGCGTAAAAGCGGGAAAGACGCCTGTCGTTTTTCCGATCAATTTATCAGAAGGAGAAGATCGATTATGAAAACGGTGAAGGAACAGTTTGGAAGCTTGGTTTTTGACGACAGGGTCATGAAGGCTACCCTGGATGCCAAGGTTTATGCTTCTCTCAAAAAGACCATTGATGAGGGAAAGGAGCTTGACCTGACGGTTGCCAACGCGGTTGCGGCAGCGATGAAGGACTGGGCGGTGGCGCGGGGCGCAACCCACTATACCCATTGGTTTCAGCCTCTTACCGGGGTGACGGCGGAGAAGCACGACAGCTTCATCACGCCCGCGCCCGACGGCGGCGTGATTATGGAATTTTCGGGCAAGGAGCTTGTCAAGGGCGAACCCGACGCCTCCTCGTTTCCCTCGGGCGGACTTCGCGCAACCTTTGAAGCACGGGGCTATACCGCGTGGGACCCCACCTCCTATGCTTTTATCAAAGGCAAAACACTCTGTATCCCCACGGCGTTCTGCTCTTACGGCGGCGAGGCACTGGATAAAAAAACACCGCTGCTCCGTTCGATGGAGGCTCTCAACCTGCAGGCTCTCCGCATTCTGAAGCTCTTCGGCAACGATACGGTAAAGCGCGTGACAAGCTCGGTGGGTCCCGAGCAGGAGTACTTCCTCATTGACCGGGAAATGTACAACAAGAGAAAAGACCTTATTTATACCGGACGCACGCTGTTCGGGGCAAAGCCTCCCAAAGGGCAGGAGATGGACGACCATTATTTCGGCGTCATCAAGCCCCGGGTTGCCGCTTACATGGAGGAGCTGAATGAGGAGCTCTGGAAGCTTGGCATCCTTGCCAAGACCGAGCATAACGAGGTTGCTCCCGCACAGCACGAGCTTGCCCCGATCTATACCACAACCAATATCGCAACCGATCACAACCAGCTGACGATGGAGGTCATGCAGAAGATCGCAGCCAAGCACGGTCTTGTCTGCCTGCTCCACGAGAAGCCCTTTGCGGGGGTGAACGGTTCTGGTAAGCATAACAACTGGTCGATTGCCACCGATGCGGGCCAAAACCTCCTTTCTCCCGGCGAGACGCCCTACGAGAACGCACAGTTTCTTCTCTTTCTCTGTGCTGTCATCAAGGCGGTTGACGATTATCAGAATCTTCTCCGGACCTCGGTCGCAACGGCAGGCAACGATCACCGTCTGGGCGCCAACGAAGCGCCGCCCGCCGTTGTTTCGATCTTCCTTGGCGACGAGCTGAACGCGGTTCTGGAAGCCATCGAGACCGAGACGCCCTACCAGGGAAGCGCCCGGACTACGATGAAGCTCGGCAGTGACGTTCTTCCCAAATTCAATCGGGATACCACCGACCGCAACCGGACCTCCCCCTTTGCCTTTACCGGAAATAAATTTGAATTTCGTATGCTCGGCTCCTCCAACAGCATTGCCTGTGCCAACATCATGCTCAATGCAGCCGTTGCCGAGTCGCTTAAAATCTATGCGGACGCGCTGGAAGGGGCAGAAGATTTTGAAACGGCCCTCCATGACATGATCAAGAAGACGATCAAGGAGCACAAGAGAATCATCTTTAACGGGAACGGCTACGACGATTCCTGGATTACCGAAGCTACGGAGAAGAGAGGGCTTTGCAACTATCGTACCACGGCTGACGCGATTCCCCATATCTTAGACCGGAAGAATGTTACCATGCTGACTTCTCACGGCGTGTTCTCCGAGGCGGAAATCCGATCCCGTTATGAGATCACGCTTGAAAACTACTGCAAGACGGTGGTGATCGAGGCGAACACCATGGTGGATATGGCCAAGAAACAGATCCTTCCCGCCGTTGCTTCCTATACCAGCGATCTTGCGGCAAACGCGCAGAAGAAAATGCAGCTCGATTCCGATATTGCCTGTGGGTATGAGAAGGCCACCGTCAAGAAGCTTTCCACGCTGTGCGATCGGATCGCGCTTGCAACGGATAAGCTGGAAAGCGTGCTCTTGGGCCTTGCCGATGCCAAGGAGATCGGAGAGGAAGCCGCGATGGTGCGCGACAACGTGCTTACCGCCATGACCTCTCTTCGTGTCGCCTGCGATGAAGCGGAACGGATGACTGCCGAAAAATATTGGCCCTTCCCGACATACGGGGACCTCCTTTTCGGTGTGAGATAACAATATTTAATTAGTAAGGAGTGGATTGAAATGGGTGCAGCAGACATCATAGAGCTTGTAAAGGGGACGGTTACAGACGAAGTGTTCGGCGTATGGTTTCTGATAGGAGCAGCGCTTGTATTCTTTATGCAGGCAGGCTTTGCTATGGTAGAGACCGGATTTACCAGAGCCAAAAACGCCGGAAATATCATTATGAAAAATCTGATGGATTTCTGTATCGGAACGGTCGTGTTTGTTCTGCTCGGCTTTAGTCTGATGATGGCCGAAGATTATCTGTTTGGGCTCATCGGCGTTCCCAATCTCGCTATTTTCACCAATTTCGGTGAATTTATCAGCAAGAATGCCTCCAGCTTTGTATTTAATCTCGTGTTCTGTGCCACCGCCGCAACCATTGTGTCCGGCGCCATGGCAGAGAGAACCAAATTTATTTCCTACTGTATCTATTCCGGTGTCATCTCGCTCGTTGTCTATCCCATTGAGGCGGGGTGGATTTGGAACTCGCAGGGCTGGCTTGCCCAGTGGGGCTTCCACGATTTTGCCGGTTCGGCGGCCATCCATTCGGTCGGTGGTCTGACCGCGCTGATCGGCGCGATCATGGTCGGTCCCCGTCTTGGCAAGTATATCAAGGACAAGAGCGGAAAGGTGACAAAGGTAAATGCGATTCCCGGCCACTCGGTTACGCTGGGAGCGCTTGGCTGTTTCATTCTCTGGTTCGGCTGGTACGGTTTCAACGGCGCGGCTGCCTGGGACAATACCTCCCTTGCCTCAATCTTTCTTACCACGACGATTGCTCCCGCGGTCGCAACCTGCACCACGATGATTTTTACCTGGCTTAAGAACGGCAAGCCGGATGTTTCCATGTGCCTGAATGCCTCCCTGGCCGGTCTTGTCGGCATTACCGCGGGATGCGATGCCCTGGACGCCATCGGGTCTACGGTTGTCGGTGTGGTTTCCGGCATTCTTATCGTCGTAGCTGTTGAGTTTTTGGATATCAAGCTGCATATCGACGATCCCGTGGGTGCGGTTGGCGTGCATCTGTGTAACGGCGTTTGGGGAACGCTTGCCGTAGGACTTTTGGCGAGTCCAAAGGCTCCTGCCGGTCTTGACGGTCTCTTCTATACAGGCAGTGCAAAGCTGTTAGGAATTCAGACAGTCGGTATTCTCGCCGTGCTTGCCTGGACCGCCGTAACGATGACGGTAACCTTCCTCATCCTTAAGAAGACGGTGGGTCTGCGTGTCAGCGCGGAAGAGGAGATCAAAGGGCTTGACAGCACCGAGCACGGACTGCCCAGCGCTTACGCCGATTTTCTTCCTGCTGTTGAAAGTCTTGATTACGGTTACGAGGATGCGGTCGCCGTAAGCGGCGACACACCGGTTGCAGAGGCGGTTCCGGTGAGAAAGCTGCCCTCATTCGACGAAGGCACGCCGAAGTTCACCAAGGTTGAGATTATCTGTAAGGAAGCAAGGCTGGAAACCCTCAAAAATGCCATGATGAACATCGGGATTACCGGTATGACCGTATCGCATGTGCTGGGCTGTGGCGTCCAGAAGGGAAAGCCCGAATACTACCGGGGTGTTCCGGTGGAGGCCAATCTGCTTCCGAAGGTTCAGGTCGATATCGTGGTCAGCAAAGTTCCGGTGCGTCAGGTGATCGAGACCGCCAAGAAGGTGCTTTATACCGGACATATCGGAGACGGTAAGATCTTTGTATACGATGTGGAAAATGTCGTAAAGGTCCGTACCGGTGAGGAAGGCTATGAGGCCTTGCAGGATGTTGAATAAGAAACCGTAGCAAAAATTCATAAAAGCGTTTGAGAAAAGAGAAGTAATACCGATACGCGCCGACAGCGAGCACGGGAGGGTGGAAGCCGTGCGGCGCGCCGGTATGAATAACACTTTTCGAGCTGCAATCCGAACGAGTCTGTCTTCAGTAGGTGCGCCGTTATGTCGTGCGTCAAGCGACACTGCCTTGATGGAGGCGAAGAATGAGAACCAATATAGGTGGCACCGCGAGTACAGCACTTGCCCTATAGGATGCTGAATTTATATGATAATCTGAGGTATGAACGATGTGCTCTATTATGGGTTATTGCAAAAGCGGTGCCGATCGGGTGTCGTTTTCCCAGGCATTTGATAAAACCATCTCCCGCGGGCCGGACGAGACAAGAATTGTTGATACGGGAAAGGGCTTGCTCGGCTTTCACCGACTGGCCATTATGGGACTTACCCCCTCGGGCATGCAGCCTTTTGCGTTGGATGGCAGCTATGTAGTCTGCAACGGCGAAATCTATGGGTTTGAAAAGCAAAGGGAGGCCCTGAAAAAGAAGGGATATACCTTTGCAAGCGACAGCGACTGCGAGATACTGCTCCCCCTGTATCGGGAGTACGGCACGGCCATGTTCGCCATGCTGGATGCCGAATACGCCCTTATCCTTTATGACGCCAAAACAGGCGAATACATAGCGGCAAGAGATCCCATCGGTATCCGGCCGCTTTATTACGGATATGACAGGGAGGGTGCTATTGTCTTTGCCAGTGAGGCAAAGAACCTGGTGCCGCTTACCGGGAAGATCCTGCCCTTTCCGCCCGGCTGTTATTACAGGGATGGCAGGTTCACACGATATACCGATATTGCCGGAGTGGAAAAAGTCTCGGGCGACGATCTGGAAACCGTCTGTCATACCATACACGACAAGCTGGTTGCCGGCGTGGAAAAGAGGCTTGTGGCCGATGCTAAAGTTGGGTTCTTGCTCTCCGGGGGTCTGGATTCCTCGCTTGTCTGTGCGATTGCACAAAAGAAGAGTGAAAAGCCGATCCGGACCTTCGCCATCGGCATGAGCGAGGATGCCATCGATTTAAAATACGCAAGACAGGTGGCGGACTATATCGGCAGCGACCACACGGAAGTGTATATGACCCCGGAAGATCTGATTTCTTCGCTGGATACGGTGATTTCTCTGCTTGGTACCTATGATATCACCACCATTCGCGCCAGCATGGGGATGTATCTTGTCTGCAAGGCGATTCACGAAACGACCGATATCCGCGTGCTTTTGACCGGGGAGATTTCGGACGAATTATTCGGGTATAAGTACACCGATTTCGCGCCGAGTGCAGAGGAGTTTCAAAAGGAATCAGAAAAAAGAATCCGGGAGCTTCATATGTACGATGTCCTTCG
>CAZGQH010000071.1:0-7327 GCA_964527575.1 uncultured Lachnospiraceae bacterium | reverse complement strand
ATATAGGCCGCATATTGTCCCGGACTGCTTTTCAGACCGGCGTTGGTGCCCAGCATGACAAGGATTACGTCGGCGGTACTGATATCAAAGCCGCCCTGCTTGTAGGTATCCCGGGCGCTGATGCCGGTATGGCCGCATCTTCCCATGTTATGTACCGTACAATTCAAGGCCTTGGAGAGATAGTACGGATAGTTACGGAAAACAATGTTGGGAACCCCGGGGGTTTTCCCCATGTCCCCTTCGGTCAGGCTGTCGCCAATACAGGCAATCTCCAGTTTTGAAAAAGGATGAGCTTTCTCATAAGCCTCATAGCTTTCCTTGCTTTCAAAGCCACCCACATAGGGCAGGAGAAAGGCCTCATTGGTTGAAGAACCGATGAAAGTCAGGAAGCGGGCGTACACCGCCTCTTCAGGGCGTACCACCTGCCCGATGGCATGAGCGGCATTGGTGGTGGCCTTGGTGGAGACCCCATCAAGATATTTGTAATCTTTGTCGTAAAACGCCACTGACATCAGATAGGAATGGGCAGCCAGTTCATAATGCAGACCGTAATAGTCCGACACGGGCATGTAATCGGTGGTTGCCCAACGGTCCCATGCCGTAATGACTCCCTCGGATGCGGTCGGATCCTGATCGGTAGATATGGTTTCATATTTGGTAAATTTCAAGGGAAGCGTAGTCATAACTACCTCCTGAGGAACTTCGGTGGTTGTTGGCGATTCGGTAATTTCGCTCTGTGCGGGATCCGAACTTTCTGACGGTTCGTCCGAGGTACTTCCGTCAGTGGAAGAGCTTTTCTCCCCGTCGCCGCAGGAAATCATCCAGAGGCAGGAAAGGCAGAGACAGATCAAGAGAATGAAAATTTTTACGAATAATGCCGCTTTTTTTGTGGTCATAAATCATACCCCCTTCTTTATTTTTAGTGTATCATATTTTCACATAAACTGTCCATTCTTTTTTTTGCTGACATCTGTGTTTTTTCTTGTACCAAGGAAAGCTTTCTCTTGTCTTGTAAAGCACTGTCATGCCATTATTTTATTGCGGCAAAGTATGCGTGTTGGGCATATTTTGTCTATATAATATAGGCATTTGACATAGCACGGTTTTGGAAGTAAAATAACAGTGATAAAAGAGTCAGGCCAATGAGCGATGCAATATCTTTTTGACTTGACGTGTGATAAAGATATGATTTTCAGCAGGGAACAACTGCGGGTATTGTCAAAGGAGAATTGGAAAATGAAAGTAAAACAAACGGCGGGCAGAGACAGTCTTCAGGAGTTTGCTCCGAAATTTGCGGAATTGAATGACGATGTGTTATTTGGCGAAGTGTGGTCGAGGGAAGAGCTCTCCCTGAAGATGCGCTCCATACTCACGGTCAGCGCATTAGTCAGCAAAGGACTGATGGACAGTTCGTTTCAGTATCATCTAAAGACAGCGAAAGAAAACGGTGTTACGAAAGCCGAAATGGCGGAAATACTCACGCATCTCGCCTTTTACGCCGGGTGGCCGAATGCCTGGGCGGCTTTCCGTATGGCAAAGGAAGTCTATTCGAATGAGGATGAACCCGATACCCACGGCGGTATGTTCGGGTTGGGCGAGCCGAATACGGCATATTCAAAATTCTTTATCGGTCGTTCTTATTTGAAACCGCTTACCGATCCGGGCAAAACCGTGTTTATGGCGAACGTAACCTTTGAGCCGAAGTGCCGTAATAATTGGCATGTTCATAAAGCGGATAAAGGCGGCGGCCAGATTCTGCTCTGCGTAAGCGGCAGAGGCTGGTATCAGGAATGGGGCAAGCCCGCACAGGAATTGCACGAGGGCGATGTCGTTACCATTCCCGCAGGCGTAAAACATTGGCACGGAGCGGCAAAGGACAGCTGGTTCTCTCATATTGCCGTAGAGGTCACGGGAGAAAATACGGCAAATGAATGGCTTGAGCCCGTAATGGACGAGGAGTACGATAAATTATAAGGATTGCAGGAATAAGCAAGAGATATTTCTTGCATGATTCGGGAAATGAGGGAGTGATGCTATGAAAAAACGGTTACAATTGTTTTTCATGGTACTTGCGTGTATTTTCTCTATAATACTGACAGGCTGTGCAAAAGAATCGCCCGGAGAAACAGGCGGCAAGACGCCTCCGCCTGCGGGGGAAAGGAATGTGTTGGTCGTCTATTTTTCCCGTTCCGGGAATACCGAAAGGGTAGCGAGAATCATCGCAGAAAAGGCAGAGGGAGATTTATTGGAATTGGTACCGGAACAGGCCTACCCGGACGATTACAACACGCTTCTTGCCATTGCTCGAGACGAATTGAGTCAAGATGCCCGCCCGGCGCTCTCTTCCGCGTGCGCGGTTGAGATGGCCCGATATGATACGATCTTTTTGGGTTTTCCCATATGGTATGACAGAGAACCGATGCTGATCCATACCTTCTTGGAAGCCTATGATTTTAAGGACAAACAAATCATTCCGTTCAGTACAAGCACTTCAAGTGAAGCCGCGTCTGCGTATTCTGCCCTGCAGGCTGCATGTCCCGACGCAGATTTTCTTACAGGACGAAATCTGACAGGCGGCGAGCTTGCGGAGGCGGAAACAATGATTTCGGAATGGCTTGCCAATATGGAGGTTGGTGAAAAGGTCGATAGGAACACATTATATCTCAAGATAAATGGCACCACTTTAACAGCATCACTCGTCGATAATTCTTCAACGAGAGCACTCAAAGAATTGCTTTCCCGAAACGATATTACCATCGGGATGCATGATTACGGAAATTTTGAAAAAGTCGGTCCGCTGGGAACCGATTTGCCGCGAAACGATGAACAAATCACGACGACGGCAGGAGATTTGATCTTGTATCAGGGAAATTCTTTCGTCATCTATTACGATACGAACAGTTGGAATTTTACCCGTCTTGGCAAAATTCAAAACGTAACACAGGCACAGCTGATTGCATTATTGGGTTCAGGCGATGTGAGCGTTACCTTGTCTTTGCACGAATAAAAGCCATTTTGTAACAGTCATTTAAAAGAAGAACAGGGTTCGAAGTTAACTTCGAACCCTGTTCTTTCTCGTGGTATATGGGTTTGAACCGGAAAAGTCCTTATTCTCCGATATCGGCGGAAAGGTCGTCCTCTTCGAGAATTTCGGGAGCGACGCCTTCTTCGTTCTCGATCTGTTTGAAACGGTTCTTATATTTTCTTTCGATGTCGCCCTCCTGTGCATTCTCTTTGCTGGTCAACAGGGCGGAGAGCAGCTTGCTGTACTGGATGCCGATGTAGATCAGGCTGGCCAGCGTGACGGTTACTCCCATGAGGGTAAGCAAAAAATTCCGAAGTCGCTTGTTCATGGCGTTTTGATCCTTTCTTCTTTACGAATTTTCTTCGTCCTGATAGTTGGTTACTACGCGCTTAATCTTGCGGGTGGTGGTCTTTTCGAATTCGGTTTTTTTGATGATGATCTTCCGGATGCACTTGAAGTGGGGAACACGGCGGTTCACATCCCGCACGACCCGGGTCATGATCTCCATGACTTTTTCCCTGTACTCGGGGGAATCGGGTTCGGGCTTGTGCTTGCCGAGTTCCGCATCGATCTTTTCATAGTCGGGATAGATTGAGGCGGCTACCTGTACGCTGCCGTCCTCGTCCTCGTGGCCGAAGACTAAGCTTTCCTTTACGAAGCGGCTCTGTTCCAGATAGAATTCCAGTTCTTCTGGAAAGATCTTTTTGCCGCTCTGGATGACAATCATACTCTTGATGCGGCCGGTAATGGAATAGGTGCCGTTCTTGTTGTAGCGGGCGAGGTCACCGGTGTAAAACCAGCCGTCCTGCAGAACCCGGTCGGTCTCTTCGGGGTTATTGTAATAACCCAGCATGACATTGGGACCCTTGACGGCGAGTTCGCCCACGCCCTCTTCATTCAGATCCACGAGCTTGGCCGAGACGCCCTCGATGGGGTATCCAACATCATAAGGGGAGGAGTAGCTGTCATTATGCATCAGACAAACCGGTGCAGTCTCGGTAAGACCATAGCCCACATAGACCGTAAGACCGACGGACTCATAAGCCCGGAAGACCTCGGGGGAAAGGGAAGCCGCGCCGCAGAGCACCGCACGCATTCTGCCGCCGAAGGCCTTGGTAACCGAGGTGAAGATCGAGCGGGAGAGGCCGGGAGCAGCCTTCTTAAAGAGGGTCGAGATGGTTTTCTGGGTCTGAAAGACGGCATTACCGGCAAAGAGCTGACCGTACTTCTTGCGAACCGCTCTGAGGAAAGATTCCAGAATCAGCGGTACCGCGATGAAGACGGTGGGCTGGAAGCAGCTGAAGTCCTCCTGCAAATGACGGATGCCTTCGGAGAAGGCGATGCTGGCTCCGGCATAGAAAAAGGCCAGAAAGCCCGCCATGCACTGGTAGGTATGGTGAAGGGGCAAAAGGGAGAGCGTCCGGTCATCCTCGGTCAGCCTGACACGCTTCAGAACGCCGACAATGTCCGAGGTGATATTATTCTGGCTGAGCATGACGCCCTTGGCAAGACCGGTTGTGCCCGAGGTGTAGATCAAAACGCCCAGGGCGTAGGGATCGACCGTGTGATCCCGATAGCTGGTATCGCCGGCGGCAAGAAGGGCCTCCCCCTCTGCGATGCAGCAGGGAAAAGCTTCCATGGGAATCCGCATGACGGCGCTGTCCACGGCGTTTACACTGGCCGTCACATCGGCGGAATAGACGATGGCCGAAATGCCGGAATCTTTGGCAAGATAGGCCACTTCCTCGGGCTTCAGTTCCTTATCAAAAGGAACGATGATTCCGCAGCCCGACAGTACGGCGAGATAGGTCAGCGACCATTCATAGGAATTTTTGCCGATGACGGCGATCTTTTTGTCCTTAAGTCCCCGGCTGTTCAGATAGGTAGCAAAAGCGGTCAGCTCTTGGTAGGTCCGGGAGTAGGAGATGGTTTCGATTTCGCCATCTTTCTTACGGAGAAAGGCGATGTTCTCGGGAAAGAGCGTCACGCTGGATTCCACCAGTTCGCGGATCGAGGCGATCTCACGAACCGGATAGAGCTCATTTTGTTTCTTTTTCATTTTGCGTATCGCAGCCTTTGCCGATGCGGCAAAAGCCTCCTTATCTTTTAGATTGATAACATACATAATGGATGTGAAAAGCATCAGGCGCCGGTGTGTCAATATTCCGGCAGATCTGCCCCAAGCTTTTTCACTATTATAACGCATTTGGAGAAATTCGTCAAGAGAGGAAAAAGGATGTTTACAATTGGTTAAATTGTATGAAAAGAAACGCCTTTTTTCTACATAACGCACATCTTGAAAAAAAGCCAAAAACACTTGTATTATTTTCAGATGTGTGTTATAATATCCTCAGCTTTAGGCCTTTTATCATGCGTTATTTACGGAAAAAGCCGCTTTGGAATTTTTTTTTGAAAAACGTGAGACATTGCGCCGGCACTGTGTTTATTGAGAATGCGGACAGCCTGACCGAACAGTAGCGTTTTGTTTTTTCTGTCGACAACGGCAGAACAGGGGAAGGAAAATGGATAATCTTTCGTTGGTAAAACTGCCCAAGGATGTGTATTTCGGCCGGGACATGCTTTATGATGTGTCCCGTTATACCGTTGTACACGATCCGCAGCTTCATTGGCATGAGTTCTACGAAATCGAATATGTCACCGCAGGACATGCTCTTCAGATCGTCAACGGCAAAGCCTACGAGCTGGGGCCGGGCAGTGTGACGCTTCTCTCGCCCATCGATTTTCATACCTACCGCAGCGTCGATCCCAGCGATCCGCTTCGCGTGATCAATGTGAAGTTTCAGGACCTTTTCCTGCCGCAGAATCTGCGCAACGATATCTATGTGCAGAAGCGGGCGAAGATCGTACATATGACCGACGGCAATTTCCGTTTTTGTATGGAGATGCTCTGTGAGGAGTTCGAGCACAACGACTATGCCCGGGATACGGTACTTATGAACGCGATCATCCATCTCTGCATCCTGATTATGCGCCGGATTCTGGCAGAGCAGGGGCAGGAAGAGGTGGAGGAGGCGGTACATTCGCCGATTCAGGAAGCGGTGCTCTATGTCCGTACCCACTTCCGCGACAATATCTCTGCCGAGGCGGTTGCCAAGACGGTTCACCTCTCTCCCAATTACTTTTCCGAGTATTTCAAGAAGCAGACCGGCGAGAAATTCTCACTCTTTGTGCTTCGCCTGCGAATCGATTTTGCCGCCAACCTTCTGAAGATCTCCGACCTCAGCGTCAAGGAGATCGCCTTTGAGTCGGGCTTCAACTCCGCCGCCTATTTTTCCAATACTTTCAAGGAATTCTACGGCATTTCTCCCGACCGCTACCGGAAGGAAAATAAAATTTTAATGCACGATGTCTGAAAAATCCCCTTTGGCGAAGGGTACAAGCCCTTCGGACAAAGGGGATTTTTACGAGGCAGGGAGCGCATCCACAGAAAACGAATGAATGCAGAAGACAAATGAAGATCTTTTTTTCGAAAACGCTCTGCTGATATGGCTTGCCGGGAAATGACGCTTCCGGTATTTTTGTGCCTGTGTAAATATTTCTATCTCGACCACAGAATGGTAGACAGTCAAAACAATAGTATCACAGACACAGTTTATTACGCCCAGAAATATCAACGCCGTAAAGCCTTCTCTGAACAGGTTAGAGGTACAAATTCAAAAGTCCAGATTCATGATAAAGAATGTAGGTCTTGACCCAGGCTATCATGTTTTAAACAGACTGCCGCGTTAATTTATAAGCGGTTCATGATTTTATTGTTTCTTTTTCTTTCTGCGCGCTCCCACAGCAACCGCCATTACGCCGATTCCGACGATTACAACGGCAGATACGGCAAGGACGGTTATCAAACCGGTTTTACCGCCGGTTTGATCGTCTACGGCTTCTTCGTTTGGTTGCCCTTCCTTAAAGTTCGGCGCGTTTTGTATGACATCCTCATCGGCAATCATAATCGAAACCGATACGGTTTCACCGCTCGCGGTAAAAGAAAGGGAATAAGCTCCGGAGGGCGCCTGTAAACGATAGCTGCCGTCTTCTGCGGCGAACGTTTCGGCAATTACATCGCGGTTCTCCGAATAGAGCACTACTTGAGCGCCCGGCAGCGCCATTCCGCTGACCGTTTTCAGCTCTGTTTCGGTCTCCGACGACTCCTCTTCCGGCACAAAGCGGAAATCGGTATAATTGAACAGATAAGTGGAATTCGGTTTGAATACGAAACAGATATCCTGCAACCCTACAAGGGGTGTCGTGCTGACAATTTCAACAGGAAAGATTTTATATCTGCCC